>DASYCL010000670.1:0-3378 GCA_036500245.1 Polyangiaceae bacterium
CGAGTGCCACGCGCCGGGTCATAGAGCGACGGGCCGCGCGTGATCGAAACCAGCGTCGCAGCTTCTGCGAGATCGAGATCGGCCGCCGGTTTGTCGAAATAGAACTGACTCGCAGCCTCAATGCCGCGCAGATTGGGGCCGAATTCGATGCGATTTAGGTACTCTTCCAAGATCTGAGGCTTGCTCAGGTTGGCCTCGATGCGGAGTGCAACCACGAGCTCGTGCCATTTGCCAGCAGCGGTGCGCGGCCGTTCCACCACCGCGCGCGCAAGCTGCTGAGTCAAAGTGCTCGCCCCAGAAACGATTCGCCGGTGCCAAAGTGCTTGCCCGAAGGCGCGCAACATCGCAACCGGATCGACGCCAGGGTGACGGTAAAAGCGAGCATCTTCCGCCGCGAGCAGCGCCGGCGCGACGTACGGAGACAGCTCGCTAAGAGAAACCCGGGACGACAGTTTGCCGTCGCGCGAACGCACTTCGCGAATCGTGCCACCGTCGCGATCGAGCACCCGCGTGCTGAGCCAATTGCCCGATTCGCACAGCGCGCTCGGCAAAGGTTCGCGCGCGGCACAAGCGATGAGCGCGAGCCACGGCGCGAAGAACGCGCACCCGAGCGCGATGAGCGCGCGTTTTGCGCCGCTTTTTGCCAAAATTCGCGAGATCATTCGACGCTCACGAGGCTCGCGCCGTTGCGACCGAAGGTCTCCGGCGTATACATCTCCTCCACGCGCGTGGACGGAAGCACGAATTTTCCGAACGTGGTCGCGCGCGCCAGATAGCGATAGTGATACATGCCGGCTTGCATGTGGTCGATGAAGAAGAGCACGCGATCGTCGCGCAGCTCACGTTGACTATAGTCTTCGAAGAATGCATGCCCGGCCGCGAGCTCGTCGCGAGCGTCTTCGGTGTCGCATTCCTCGCAAGGCTCCGTGCCCGACTCGCCGACGTCCAATTGAGCGGATGTCGTCGCGAAGTGGCTATCGACGGCTTCGAAACCCGCGGGCAGTGGATCATCCACTACGACGAAGTCGCGCGGACTCGGCGTCACGATCACCAAATCCGCAAGCACCAGATCCCCGCCCTTGAAGCTCTTCGACGACATATCGGCGATGCTCGTGAGCGCATTCGGCAAATCCTCTACGCTCACCGAGCGCAGCGCTTTCTGCACGAAAAACCCTTGATCCAGCGTGTCGGTCGGGAGCACGCGGCGCGCGTAACGCAAGCGCGCTTGGTAAAATAGCGTGCCCGAGCCGTGCTTTTCGAACACCAGCGATGCACCGTTCAGCCCGGACAACTGGGCAACGCCGATCTCTTTTTGCTGAGCCAAGGTGCTTCGCCCGTGAAGCCCCGCCTCGAGCACCGTGGTTTGGCCGAGCAATGCCTTGACGTCGAAATCCGGCACGGCCTTCTCTTGGGCTTTTCGATATGCGTCGAGTGCAAGCAAGGAGTACGCGGTTTCTTGGGTGGTGCGCCAGGAGCCGTTCACGCGCTGCCGCAGGATGCCGCGTGCCAGCTCCGAACCGAGCGGATGATCGGGCTTCACGACCAAGAGCGCGCGCAGCACCATCGCCGCGGTGCGCGCTTGAGAGTCCATCAGCACGGCGTATTCGTCGCCGGTATTTTCGGCCACGAAGGCCGCGTCGTTTTCGATGCGCAAGCTGTTTTCGAGCTCCGGCACGAGCGCGGAGATGAGCGTTTTCGACGCCTTGCTGCTAGCGAGCGCATGGAGCAATAGGGCCTTGGCAAAGAGCGGCAGCTCCTTCCGCCGTTCATAGACGCGCTGCATGTAGCCGAAATCCGGCTTTCCCATATCCGCCAGCACGTCGACGATGAAGGCTTCGGTCGGCAAGCGCCATGGTTCGTCGCCCGTTAGTGCCAGGTAACCGCGCAAGTATTCGCTGCCGCGATCGAAGACCGAGCGCGGCACCTTGATGCCGTGCTGATCGACTTCCCCGAGCACGAACAGCGCATAAGCCGTTACCCAGGGATACGCATCCCGCGAATCGGGCCACAACCCAAAGCTGCCGTCCGCGTGCTGTCTTGAAATGATCTCGGCGACTGTCTTTGGGATCACTTTGTCCGCATCGAGCGCGAGCGGGATTTGAAAATCCTTTGCCAAGTCACGCAGTGGCACGAGCGGAATCAGCCGGCTCGAGAGCTGCTCGGTGCAGCCGTATGGATACTCGACGAGCTGATCGACTCCGGCTTCGAGCCCCACGAGCGCGGTCGACGCGACGCTGATGTCGAGCTTGCCGACGTCCGGCCGAATCGACGACAGGTCACCGAGTGCTTCGGCCACGGAACCCTCGGATTTACCGTACAAAGCCACGGCTTCGAGGGTGGCGGGCGAATCGATTCGGCGCTCGACGATGACCGCGTCTTTCTCCGTGCCGGCGCTGACGTCGAAACGAAAGCTGACTTTGCCCGCGGCTTCCGCGCGCATCGGGAAACGCACTTCGAGCGATTGATCGCGCGCGAGCTCGAGCGTGCGCGAGGTATCACCCTCGAGAGTGATACCCGAGACATGAGCTTGCACCGTCACTCTGCCGGGATCGAAGTTCTTGGCAGAAAGCACGATGCCCGCGTTGATCGAGTCACCGGCGCGGAGGAAACGCGGCAATTCTGGGCGTGCCATCAGCCTTTTGCTGCTGGTCACGGAAGCCGCACCATAGCCGTAGTGATCCGTGTCGCTGACCGCGACCGCCATGATGCGATAGGTCGTGAGGCTCTCCGGCAACTTGAAGTGCACGTGCGCCTTGCCTTGCGCATCGGTCAGCACGCTCGGGTTGAAATACGCGGTTTGGCGGAAATCCCGGCGTACTCCGCTATCGCCGCCGCCACCGCCGGCGCGCCCTTTTTCATCGCCGAGCGCGCCGTCGAGCGCTTCGAGACCGATCTGCGCGAGGCTCTCGCGCGATTCGAGCGTGGCCACGCCGAGCGGGCGCGCAGCGGTGAACACCGGAATCGGATCCGGGGTCTTGTAGCCGATCAACGAGAGCACGCCTTCGTCCGCCGCGTACAGCGTCACTTCGGTCGCGCGCGGCTTGCCGCTGCGATCTTTTACTTCGATGTCGACGTTCACGTCGCCGCCGGGCAAATAGTCGGATTTGTCCGGGTGCACCGCGACCGAGAGCCGGCGCGCTTCGGGATCCACGCGCAGCTCCGCATAGCCGACGCGATACGGCGCACCGAGCGCGGTCTTGCCGTGCACGTCCCGCGCGCGCACGAGGTGTACCGAGACGAAGGCATTCGGCCGCAAATCCTCGCTGATCGGCAGTTCAATGGTCGGAGTCGGGCCGTGCAATTTGAGCTGCCGTGAACGATAGATGCCCGCGCGTTCGACGGTCACGAGCGCGTCGGCTTCTGGGAACGGCGATTTGA
>DASYCL010000671.1:0-17122 GCA_036500245.1 Polyangiaceae bacterium
GAATTGCTCGCCGTGCAGGGCAAACCGGTCGATGTCGGCGGTTATTATCAGCCGGACGACGCGAAAGCGTCCGCGGCAATGCGTCCGAGCAAGACGCTGAACGACATTCTCGCGACGCTCTGAACGCTCGCTCGCTGACCCGCTCGCGCAGCTGCGCGGCGGGCTGCTGTTTTTCGCTGGGTAGCGCGGGAAAGCTGCCGTTCGCCGACGCGTTGACCTCGGCGCGAGCTAGGCGTTAGCTAGCACGCGTGCCGCCGGCCGTGAGCGAGCCGCGGTTGCCGTATTGATTCATCGCATCGATCGCGGTCGCTCCGTCGCGAGCGCGCTTGCAGCTTAGATCCGGCGAAGTTCGGTCGCGCCGGTTTCGTCGACGTGCACGTATGGGCGGCCGTGCGCCGAGTAACCGAACGAACCGGAATTGGCGTACCCGGACACGTGATCGATTTGGTGCGTGTGGCCGAGGATCACTTGGCGCGCGCCCGTGATTTCGCGAATACGCGCGGCCGAGGCGCGCAAGCGTTCGACCGGCAAGTCTTCGTAACGGTTGCCCGTGCGTTGCACGGACTGAATCAAGTACAAACCAGAAATCAGGCTAAAGAGAGCGCCGATGCTGCTGCGCTTGGCCAGCACGGCGGCCGCGCCGAGCACGAGGCCGCCGCTCGCGAAGACGCGATCGAAATACAGTCGCATGAAGGTTTGACGAAAGTCGCGGTGAGTGGGCACGGCGCCGGTTTCGAGCAATGCGCGCAGCGCTTCCGCGTCGAGTTCGACGTGGCGCGCGAAGTCTTCGAGCGCGGCTTCGCCTGCGGCGATCTCGCGATCGAAGCGCGAGGGCGTGCGGGCTTCGAAGCAAAGCCCGGAAGCGACGCGAAACCAGCGTGCGACGAACCAGGGCGTGCGCACGCCGTACGCGCGGAACGCTTTGGCAATGCCGTGGAGCGGCGTCGTGTCGTGCGCGTGCGAAAAGTGATACATCCCGGTCGGACGCAAAAAGCGCCGCGTGATCGCGATGCCGAGCGGCTCGGTCTCGGCGCTCCACTCGGCGAGCGGGTGAGCGGGCGCGTTGTCCGGATCATAAAAGTGCCCGTGCTCGACGTGAACGCCGCCGCGGCGCACGAACCAGGGCTCGACCGCGAGCAGCGCGTCGGATGAAAGCTCGAGTTTGGCGGCGAGCGCAGCGCGGAGCGAGGGATCCATCACGCCGGCGTCGTGGTTTCCGGCGATCAGCGTCAAGCGATGACCGCTCGCGAGGTGTTCGCGCAGCTCGCCCTTGACCTCGGGCAGTGAGTCCAGCAGAGCGAGCACGGCTTCGACCGGTGCATGGCCGGGCGCTTCCCAAGAGAGATTGAAAACGTCACCCGCGAGGATGATCTCGTGGCCCGCGCCGGCGCGCAGTAGGTCCACGAGCGCGGCCACCGTGTGCGCCGAAGCTTCGGCCGACAAATGCAGATCGCTCGCGACGATGAGGGGTTGCATGGCGTTCGACTACGAGCGAATGAATCAATTGGAGCGTAGCACCGTCAACCGGATCGACTCGGGCGGGACTCGTGTCGATTGAGTGGCGACAATGGCGCCGCTCGAGGCACGACGCGGGGCCGCCGAGCTTCGCGTAAATGGGACAATTTGCCCTTGAAATCGCGCAAATTTCGGGTAGTTGGCAGGATTCAAATGCCGCTTGGTGACGCTGTTTCTACGTGTATGCTCTCGCCCATGCAGAAGGCTTTGCACCGAATTACCCTCGAGACAGAGAAGCTCGTGGGCAAGGCGGTGAATCGCATGTGGCCGTTGTACCAGAAGTACAACGAGCATTTTCCCGGCTCCCGTCTCCAACCGAAGTGGGCACCAGCTCCGCTTTTGCGCAAGAAGGAGCGCACCAAGCCCGAGCTCGGTTGGCCGCGGCGGACGGATTCGCTGTGTCCCTCGTGCGTGAAAGAAGTCCGCTCCGCGGTGCTCGCGGGCACGGCGGATCTGAAAAGCTACGTCGAGGGAAATCCAGGTGAAATCAAGGCGGACATCGTCGAGCGGGACGGCCAGCTTTGGATGATCAAGACCTGCCCGAAGCACGGCAAATTCGAAGACGTGA
Source organism: Polyangiaceae bacterium (assembly GCA_036500245.1). GTDB lineage: Bacteria > Myxococcota_A > Polyangia > Polyangiales > Polyangiaceae > PMG-095. Next base: position 2,084 of record DASYCL010000671.1, read on the forward strand.
TGAGCGTCGATCCGAAGTTCATGGCTCGGATCGAGGGGCTGTTTCCCGGCCGCGACTTCGAAGCGCCGAAGACGGCGCTGCGCAACCACGGCAGCTCGACGATCAAGTACGGCCGCGGCTCGGTGCTCACCGTGGATCTCACGAACCGCTGCAACATGATGTGCGATCCGTGTTTCATGGACGCGAATCAAGTCGGTTTCGTGCACGAGCTCGAGTGGACGGACATCAAGCAGATTCTGGACGACAGCCTCGCGATCAAGCCGCGCCGCCAGCTCAGCGTGCAATTTTCGGGCGGCGAACCGACGCTCAGCCCGTTCTTTCTCGATTCGATCAAATACGCGCGCGAAGTCGGCTATTTCTGCGTGCAGTGCGCGAGCAACGGCGTGAAATTCGCGCAAGACTTGGAGTTTTGCCACGCCGCCAAGAAAGCCGGGCTCCGGCTTTGCTACCTGCAATTCGACGGCGTCACGAACGAAGCCAATAGCCACCGCAAGGTTGGCAATTTGTTCGACGTGAAGCTTCGCGCGATCGAAAACCTCGCCGCAGCCGGCATCGACGTCGTGCTCGTGGTCACGGTCGTGAACGGCGTGAACAACGATCAAATCGGGCCGATCGTACAGTTCGCGATCGCCAATGCCGACAAGATCACCGTGGTCTCGTTTCAGCCCGTGAGCTTCACCGGTCGAGACGAAGACATCGACGATGAGCGCCGTCGCCGCGAGCGCTACACGTTGAGTCATCTGGCGCACGATCTGCGCGACCAAACCGGCGTGACGCAGCCGATGCGCGACTGGTTCCCGCTCTCGGCGATGAACCCGTTCAGCGACGTGGTCGACTTGCTGCTCGGGCAAAGCGCGGAATTCGGCGCGCTCAAATGCGGTTGCCACCCGAACTGCGGCATCGGCACCGTGCTCTTGGTCAACAAGCAGACCAAGCAAATGGTGCCCGTGTCCGAGTTCTTGAATTTGGATCAGGTGCTCTGTGATTTGCAGGCCATCGCGGACGCCGGCCAAGGTAAAAAGCAGACGATTGCCGGCATTGCGCTGTCATTGCTGCGCAACTTCAATCCGGACAAGGCGCCAGCCGGGTACAGCTTCACCGAGTTTGCGCGCCAATTCTTGAGCCAAATCGGCGCGAGCGGCTCGCGCGTCGGCGACAGCGAAGGGGATGCGGCAAAGTTCGAGTGGCGTTTCCTGTTCGTCGCCGGGATGTGGTTTCAGGATTTGTTCAACTATGATTTCCGGCGCACCGAAATGTGCATCATCCCGTACGGCACTCAGATGGGAGAGATCTCGTTTTGCGCCTACAACACCGGAGTCGGTTTCCGGCAAATCATCGAAAAGATGAAGCGCACCGCGACCGTCGCCGAGTGGTACCGAACGCGCGGCAGGCACCCGATCTACGCGAAGAATCAGCATTTGTCGTTGCCCGAGACGCCGCTCAGCGTGGTGGTTCGCCCATTCGAGCCGCTGGAGAGCCCCGCCCTCGAACCGAGCGACGGCCGCCGCCGCCTGCGGCTCGTGTCCTGACGAGATTTCGAGTAGCGTTGAGGGTTAATGACACCCTCGGAAAAGAACATCGTAAGATCTTTAGTGGCGGTGGCGTGGGCGGACGGCAGCGTCAAGGAGCCCGAAATCGGCATGATCGACAGCTTGCTGTGGGCCTTCGGCGCGAGCGAAGAAGACGAAGCCGAGATCAAGGAGTTCGCCAAAAAGAAGCGCACGATCAAAGAAGACGTGCCGCTCACCGAACTCGAGCCCGCCGATCGCGAGCTGCTCTTGGCGCACGCCGCGCTCCTCACTCACGCCGACGGCAAGCAAACCAAAGCCGAAGAAAAGATCTTGAAGGATCTGAGCGAGCATTTGGGCTTTTCGGCAGCCGAAGCGCGGCCCATCATCGAACACGCCAAAGAGCGCGCGGACAAAGCCGCGGGCGGCTAAAAGCGTCTTTGTCGGCGGTCGACGGGGCCGTCGAACGGCGGAGTTTGCATGCCCCCGAACGCACATGAGCGCGCACTCGGTAACGCCTCGGCGAGCGCTGCCCGTAATTCTGGTTTGCCTTCGACGGCATGAACCGTGATGAATTCGGCGAGCGACGCCAGAGTTCGCGCCGGCGCGGCCGCAGCGAACACGTGTACGTTACGCCCGATCGGCGGCAGCGCGAACTCCACGCCGACAGAAACGAAGCCCGAACCGGCGTCGAAGAGCTCGCCGCAAAACACCGCGCTATCGCGATAGCGCGCAATTTCAGCCAGTTCAGCTGTTTGCAGCGTGCCGCGCGGGATCGCGGCTTCGAGCGCTGCCAAGCGTCGAGCGAGCACGCGCGCCACCTCGCGCGTGCGTTCGCTGCTGCCTTGGACGAGCAGCGCGCGCGGACTCAAACAACCGCGTTGATCAAACAATGCGACGTCTTCGCTGAACCTCGCGAGTTGCGCCTCGAGCTCGGTGTCCGCGAGCGCGCCGTCGATCACGCCGACTCCAAAACCCGTGCCGTGCGCGTGGAGCGATACGCCGGGCGGGAGCTTTCGCGCGACGTCGCGCAATGTTTCGTCGCTGCCGTAGGCCCAGAGCTGATCGCCCGCGCGCGGCTCGAGCTCGGGCATGAGCTCGAACGAACCGCGCGCGCCGTCGAGCAATAGTTCGGTCATTGCGGGCTCGCGCCGTGAAGCACGCACGAACACAAGCGGAGCTGCCGCGAGCGCAAGCGCGATCGCGCGATGGGCCGCGACGAACACGTTTGCCGAAAGCAGTACCTGTGCGCGCGGTGCTTCCGGTGTCGATGCGAGCAGCGTGCTGAGCTCGGCTTCGCTGGGATTTGCCTCGAGGCAGCGTTTCAGCGCGAAATCCACGCCTTGGCGCGAGAGCCCGCTCGCTTCGACCAAGCGCTCGCGCGCGAATTTACCGCGCGTACTCGTGCCATCGACGAGCGAGCGCGCGGACTCGAGCAGCGGTTCGAGCCGCGCCCGGCGTTCGGCGCGCGTGCTGCTCACGGTGACCGAGCCTGCAAAAATTCTTCGATCGTGAGCGAGCAGCCGCGTGGCGTCGCGCCTGGAGCACGACCGAGTAGTTCGATGCCGCCGTTTACGCGGCGTACGCGATCTTGGGTTTGAATCGCCAACGCGCTGTCGATGTTGGCCAAATCGACGATGCGCGCAATGCCGGTTTCTCCTGGCGCGACCGGCTCGAGTCCGACCGGATCGACCGGCACGACGCGCAGCCAAGGCGGCTCGAAATACACGCCAGGCATTCCGTGGTGTTCTGCTTCGAGCGCAGAGCCGGGCAACGTTGCTTCGTAGAGCTGGCTCGTGAGCTCGGTCATGCCGTATTCAGCGACGACGCAACGGGGATCGATGCCGAAGCTCTCGGCGACTGCTCGGCGCAGTTCGCTAGCCGCGATTTCTCGGGATTTCCCCTTAAAGCCACCGGTTTGCATGATCACGGTGCGCGCTGGAGCCGCGATCGCGCGGCCCGCGAGCGCGTCCAGCAATGCGACTAGCGCGAAGGACGTCGCGAGTACAATCAGCGTCTGGTCAGCGTCACGTGCGTCGCGCGCTGCCCGTTCGAGCGCTTCGAGGTCGACACCGTGCTCGCCGATCAGCCAGCGCTCCGGCGAATGAATCTCGGACTCTACGCTGCCTTCGAAGTCGCTCATGAATAGCGCCATCATGTGACCCAGCGAGGAAGTGGGAGGATCGTCGAGCCGCGGCGCCAGCGCCACGACACGGCGCGATCGATCGTCCGCGAGTAGCGCTCGCCGACCGAAGCTCAGCGCGACTTCTCGATACGTGTCGATGCGGCGCAGCGCGTGGGTGCCGCGCGCGCCGCCAGTCGTTCCGCTCGTCGCGAAGCAGCGCAAATCTTCGGACTCGGCGTGCAGCGCGACACGAGCGACGCGAAATGCGTCGCAGGGCACCCCCGGAATCTCTTCGATCGCGTTCGGTGTGCGACCGAGACGCACGAGGAGCCGCGCGAAACCGGGCGAGAATTCGCGCTGAAATTCGGTAATTTCGCGGGCCAAATCCGCGAAGTTTAGCGCCTGGTCGCCGCGCGCGAAGCGCTGCACTTTGGCGTGCAACTCGTCTGAACGCTCATTGCGGTTCAAGAGCCAAGCGCTCCGACGCTCGCCTCGAGCGCGTCGACGAAGCCCGACAAAAGCGCTTCGCTGATCGTGAGCGGGGGCGTGAGTACGAGCACTTCGCGCTGTCCGCCGCCCGTAGACGTGATGTAGCCGCGTTCGAGCAAACGCGAAGCGAGCACCGATGCGCGCCCAGGTCCTTGCCCGAGATCGACCGCCAGCATCAGCCCGCGACCGCGCACGGTGAGCTTTGGAAAGCGCGCGAGTCGCGCGCGGAGCAGCGCCAAGAAATTCGCGCCGACGCGCTCCGCTCGTGCCGCCAAATGTTCGCGCGAGAGCACGTCGAGTGTCGCCAAGGCCGCAGTGCACGCCAGCGCGGAGCCGGCGAACGTCGAAGTGTGCACGACTTCGGGTTCGTGCCGCCATGCCTCGAGCACACTGCCGCGCCCGACTACGGCGCTAATCGGTAACCCGCCACCGAGTCCCTTGCCGAAGCACAAAAGATCCGGCATCACGCCGGATTCGCGGGAAAATACCGCTCTTCCGGAGCGACCCAGGCCGGTCCAGATCTCGTCTGCCACGAGCAACGCGCCGAATTCGCGGCCTAGCTTCGCGAGCTCCGGCAGAAACGCGGCTGGCGGCACGATCACGCCGCCGCGGCCGAGGATGGGTTCGACCAAAATGGCACCGATCGGAGCGCCGGTCTCGCGAAACACCGCGCGCGCTTGCTCGATCACCAGTTCGAGATCTTCGTCGCAGTTCGGATAATCCACGAACGACACGTGCGGGTTGAGCTGTGCGAGGAACGGTTCGCGATAGCTTTCGCGCAAACCGCAAGCCGCGAGCGGAGCATGGCCGAGGCCGTGATAGGAGCCGGAAAACGCGAGTATGCCGGGCTTGCCCGTGAAGAGCAGCGCAGTCTTCAGCGCAGCGGTAACGGCATCGGCTCCGGACTGACCGAGCATCACGCGCGCGTTGGGATCCGGATGCAAACTCGCTAGCCGTTCGAGCAGCGCGATTTTCGCATCCGCGGGGAAGAGGTCCCCGAGCGCGAGCAAGAGCCGGCTCTGCTGGAATTCGAGCACGCGCAGCACGTTCGGATGCGAATGACCGAGCAGCATCGCGCCGAAGCCCGCCGCGAAATCGACGTAACGATTCGAATCGACGTCGATCACGTTCGACCCCTTCGCGCTCGCGTACACGATGCCCGACGGTCGCGCGCGCAGATCGCCGGGCTCCGAGCTCGGCTTCGGGCCCATCGGTGCGGTGCGGTGCGCATGGCGCACGAGCCAGCTGCGCGACGAAGGTCCCGGGGGGCGACTCAGGATCTTCGGTTCGTCCTGACCCGGATCGATCTCCAGTGGAGGCGGGATTTCGCTGAAACTCATGCTGGCGCTACTCGCGCCTTAGCACGGATTCTGCGGCGGTTCAGCGCGCGCTACAAGCCGCGCGTGCGGCATCAGGAGCAGACGCGGTTTCGCCCGCCGCGCTTCGCTTGGTACAGCTTCTCGTCGGCGCGCTGAATCAAATCAGTGGCGGCCTTGTCGTCTTGAAGCAGCGCGCAACCGATGCTGATCGTGACCGGAATTTGTTCGCCCTGGAACGTGAACACATGGGTGCCCACGCGGGCGCGCAAGTTTTCGGCTAGCGCGACTGCGCCGGCGAGCGACGTCTCCGGCAAGACGATCACGAACTCCTCGCCGCCATAGCGAGCGAACACTTCGTCACGGCGGATGCGATCTTGCACGATGCGCGCGAGCTCGCGCAACACGTGATCGCCGGCAAGGTGGCCGTACTGATCGTTGATGCGCTTGAAGAAATCGATATCGAACATCAAGACGCTGAGGTCGCGCTCGTAGCGACGCGCGCGGATCAGCTCTTTCTCGAGCGCTTCGAACAGGTACCGCTTGTTGTGGATCTGGGTGAGCCCATCCACGATCGTCATGCGGTAGATTTCTTCGTGGTACTTCGCTTCCGCGTCCGCGCCTGATAGGAATTTCAAAATCGACGGCCCCACTTTGATGCGATCGCCGTTGGTGAGCAGCGCTTCGCGCGAGATCTGCTCTTCGTTCAAGTAAGTGCCGTTGGTCGAGCCGTCGTCGACTGCGTACCAGGCGCTCGTCCTGCGCTCGAAATGCGCGTGCCGCCGTGAGACCGAATCCCCTTCCAATACGATGTGATTGTCCGCGCCACGCCCGACTCGGAGCGGGCTGCGGTCGAGCACGAAGCGCTTCCCGAGTAGGCCGGGCTCGGCCGTATAGATCACCACCAAGCAGTCGTTGCCCGGCCCTTCTTCGGGCGGCGGAGCCTGCACGACCTGGGTGACTCTGGTTTTCTCGTTGTCGTCGCTCACGAAACGTGGGCCTCGCGTGCTTCAGCCTTGCCGGAAAATTATCTGCGAGCAATCGCCCGCCGGGGGCCGCTCTGGCCCAAGTGTTCTCCTGGGCGACGACGGCTCTTGGAACTGATTTCCATGTAATTCCCGAACACTCCAACTTAGCTTGGGCCAGAACTTTCCGTCAAGCCATGCCGCCTCAGAGAAGTTCGTAGCTCTCGCTCAACCAACGTCCGACGTCACGCCCGCCTGACACTTTTCCCCGCAAGCATTCGCGCGCGGATACTACCTGTGCGCATTCTCTTGGGTAGCCCCTTTCTCATGCCGATCCGCGGTTTTACGACCGCAACCTTGGCAATTGTCAGTGCGGCTGCAGCGTGCTCGTTGCAAGCGAGCGCGTCGCGGGGGCCACCGCCCCAAGTGTGGAGATGTAGCACTGCGCACCGGTTGCGTTCCGTGCAGTCCAGGCTGAGTCGAAATGCAAAAGGCGAGCTTCGCAAGGAAGCTCGCCTTCGCTCGATCCGCGAGCTTGCGCTTGCCCGATGCGACGCGCGGGTTCAGCGCGTCATCGTGACCTTGGACAAGCCGCGCGGTTGATCCGGGTTTTGTCCGGATGAGACCGCGAGCGCGCCCGCGAACAATTGACCGGGCACGACAGCGACGATCGGTGAGAGCCACTCGGGCACGCCAGTCGGCAACTCGATGCGCGACTGCGCGCGCGCGAGCACGTCGGGCAAATCCGAAATCGCGAGCAGTTCCGCGCCGCGATTTTCGAGCAGTGAGAGCAGGTGAGGCAGATCCGCTTGCGTGCGCCCTGACGGCGCGACCAAGATCACGCGGAAGCCGCGGTCGATCATCGCGACCGGGCCGTGCAAGAGATCCGCGACCGAGTAGGGCTCGGCGACGAAGTAGCTCGTCTCCTTCAACTTCAGCGCGATCTCGAACGCGGTCGAGTAGTTGAAACCGCGGCCGAGCACGACGAGCTTCTGCGCGCCCTGGAAGCGCGCGGCTTGTTCGGTGAGGTTCGCGTTCTTCTCGATCACTTCGTTGACCCAGGCCGGCACGCGTTCGAGCGCGGCCCAGCGTTCCTTGTCGCCTTCGAGTGCGGCGCTCAACATCGCCAACGCGAGCAGCTCGGTCGTGTACGTTTTTGTCGCGGCGACGGCCTTTTCTTGCCCTGCTAAGAGCGGCAACGTGTGATCCGACGTGCGCGAAAGCGGCGACGCTGCCTCGTTGGTGACGGCTAACGTTGCGCCGCCTTGCTTGCGCGTCTCTTCGAGCACGCCGACGATGTCCGGTGATTGACCGGATTGGCTGATGCCGATCGCGAGCGCGCGCTTGAGATTCGGCGGCGAATCGTAAAGCGTGAAGAGTGACGGCACCGCCAGCGCGACCGCCAAACGGTTGTGCGCGCCGAGCAAATACTGGGCATAGCGCGCAGCGTTGTCGGAGCTGCCGCGTGCCGCAATCAAGACGAACTCAGGGCCAAATTTCTTTATTGCGATGGCTGCTTCTTCCGCGGCTTGTCGCCCCTCGCTGAGCAGCTGTTGAAGCACGCGTGGCTGCTCGAGGATTTCCCGTTCGAACTGATTCTGGGGTTGCATTGTCTTCTCGAGAAACATCTTAGCAATCGCTGGGCTGCTGTCGGCGTGTTTTGCTCATGGGTCGAACAAATGATCATTCGAATGAGACAAAACACACAGGTGGCCGCGTGTGTGTTTGGTACCGTAAGCCGGTAAATCAGCCGGATTTTACGCGATTCCGTGTCCACATCGAGCGAGCAACGGCCTGTGACCCACAGCGAGACAAGCGAGCATCGTGCTCGACGCAATGCCTGTTTGATTGCGAGTTTGTTCGGCGCGTCTTTGTGCAGCGTCGGCGCGTGCAGCGTTTATGACTCGTCTCTACTCGAGCACGATTCGCTGACCGCTGCGGGTTCGAGCCAAGGCGGCGCGAGCAACGGCGCCGGCGACGCAAACCTGGCCGGCGGCACGTTCGCCGGCACTTCATCGAGTAACGGTGGACACGCTGGGAACAGCGCGTCCGGCGGCGGCAGCGATGACCACGGCGGTAACGGCGGCGCGAACAGCGCCGGGTCGAGCGCTGCGGGCTCGAGCGCCGCTGGCTCGAATGCGGCCGGCGGTGGCGCGAGCGCGGGAACGAACGCCGGCGGCGCAAGCGGACTCGCCGGCGCGGGCGGCTCTGGCACTGTCGCGGGTTCGGGCGGCTCCGGCACTGTCGGTGGCAACGCAGCGGGCGGCGCGCTCAACGCCTCCCTGTCGATCATCGACGACATGGAAAACCCCGACCAATACATCCCGAATACCGACGGTCGCCAGGGTTTTTGGTCGCTGTCGAACGACGGCTCGGCCGGCACGCAAACGCCTTCGATCATGACGATGAGCACGATCCCCGGCGGTCGCGGCACGAGCACGTACGCGTTGCACACGACGTCGATGGGCTTCACGAAAACCGGTGCTCTCGTCGACGTCGATTTGAACCGCAAAACGACGCGCTCGACTTACGACGCGAGTGCGTACGAAGCCGTGCACTTTTACGCCAAGGTCGCCGCGGGTTCGCTCGCGCTGGTGCACTTCGCGATGCCGGACATGTACACCGACCCAGCGGGAGATCTGTGCAGCAATGCGCCGCAACAATGCTACGACCACTGGGCGGTCGATCGCAGCTTCACGACCGATTGGGCCGAATACACGATCGCCTTCAGCGACCTCAACCAATTCGGCTGGGGTGACAACGACGCGACCGCGCTCGATGCGGCGCACGTCTACGGCATCCAGTTCAGCTGGGGCACGCAGGCGATGGATCTCTGGATCGACGACATCGCTTTCGTGAAAAAGTGAGCCCGGCGCGTGGGCGCGATTGGCGTAGACTCGGGGAAAATGAGACTCCGCGTGCGCCGTCGCTTCGAGTTTTTTGTTTGGGTGGGTGCCTTGGGCTGCGCGGCATGCGCGTGTCCGTGCAAAGAATCGCTCAATCCGCCAGCGGCGCGGACGACCGCGGCGGGCGCGAGTAGCGTCGCGAGCACGCCGCCCACGGCAACCCCCGCGGCCACACCAGTGAAAGCCGTGCCCGCGCCCGCGATGCCCGGCGTGAACGTGCCCGCGATCAAAGTCGACACCGTCGGCTACCCGGCGCATTGGCGCAAAATCGCGATCTTCAATCTCGACCCGAAGGGCGCCGTCGTCCGCGACGAAGCCGGCAAAGTCGCGTACAGCTTTCGCCCGGAAGACGTCAAAGATCGCGGCCTCGACGAATCCTCACAGGATCGCGCCTTCCTAGCCGATTTCTCCGCGCTCACTGCGCCCGGCCGCTACACGATCGAAGTCGGTAGCGCGAAGTCCGACTCGTTCGTGATCGGCAATGCCGTCTACGCGAACGCGCTGAAGGCCGCGCTCAAACATTTCTATTTTCAACGCTGTCGCACCGCGCTGAGCGAACCATACGCGGATTGGGAAGGCCAAGCCTTCACGCGCGCTGCCGCATGTCACGTGCACGAAGACGTCGGTTGGGACTACGCGACGTACCCGGAAAAAAAGAAAAAATGGCAGATGGTCGAGGGCTGGCACGACGCGGGCAACTTCGACATGTACGTGCCGTCCACCGCGCCGACGGCGCAGTCGCTCTTGATCGCGTATGAGTCGCATCCCGAGCTCTTCAAAGAAGATTCGAATATCCCCGAGTCGCGCAACAAAGTGCCGGATATTTTGGATGAAGCGCGCTGGGGTTTGAGCTGGATCTTGTCGATGCAAGAGTCGGAGACGGGCGCCTTTCACGCGCGCGTCGCGGTCTACGATCACTCGGATCCGGATCCGGTGAAGGAACGAAAGCCGCAATGGGTCGCCGGCATCGGTACAGCGAGCACCGCGAAAGCGACGGCGGTGCTCGCGCAAGCTGCGCGCGTGTATAAAAAGTTCGACGCCGCGTTCGCCGCGCGTTGCGAGAAGTCGGCGCGCGCGGGCTTCGCATTTCTCGAGCAGCACCCCGAGCGCATTCTGGTCGACGGCAAAGGCAGCGATCAGCCGCTCTGGGACGACAGCGCGGAATACCCCGAAATCGGCGCGCGCTTCACGGCAGCGGTCGAAGTGTATCGTTCGTTCAAGTTGCCTGCGGCGCTCGCGCGTGCACGCTCGTTCTTGAATGATCCGGAGACTCAGCCGGCAAAATTCGTCGAAGGCGGCTGGCCCAATTTGAGTCGCTACGGCTTCATGGGCTTGGCTAGTGACGCGAATACGCCCGCGGATCTGCGCGCCGAAGCCAAATCGAGGCTGCTCGCCGCGGTCGAAACGCAGCGCGCGCAGGTCGACAAAGACGGCTACCTCGTCGCAACAACACCGAAGGGTTATTACTGGGGCGCGAACTCGAACTTGCTGGAGAAAGCGCACGAGATGGCGTTCGCGTTTCGGCTCGACCCGTCGCGCACTTGGCTCAAGGAGGCCGCGCGCGACCAATGGCATTGGATCTTGGGGCGCAACCCGAACGGCTATTCGATGGTCACGCGCGTCGGCAAAGGGCCGGATCGCATTTATTCGATGGAGTGGGGGCACAAGAATCCGCCCGTGCCCGGGTACTTGATTGGCGGCCCGAATTCGTCCGAGTTCGGCTTCTTGGCGCCGGGCGCGCCCGCGAAGGCTTTGCTTTGGGACAATCCAATGCCGCTCAGCTCCGGTTTACCGCCGCACAGTTTGTGGCACTGGGAGCAGTCCGATTTGTGGGACAGCGGCTTCGTGCCGAAGAACACGTGGGACACGGGCTGGTGGGCCGTGACCGAACCGGACATCTATTACAACGCGACGTTGGTCTTGGTGGCCGCCGAAATGCAGCTCGAGTGAGCTCCGGTCGAAGCGCGACGCCGAAGGCTTTGCCGGGACGCGCCCGCTTCGCGTGACCATCAAAAAATCCTGGGATTTTACTGATTTGAGTCGCGTGGCCTGCTATGAAATAGCCGCTCGTCTGATAATATTTGTACATAATCAAAAATGCGCTTCTGCTAGGTTTTGAACATGCGCGGAGCTTTTGCTCGCGCGCGGCGCGCCGTTCTCTCCGATCAGAAAAGGTCGCTCGCCGTGAAACAGGAACCCAGCGTGGTCGAGCCAGACGAGGCAGTGGTGGATCGCAAAGAGCGCCAGATCGGTGTGCGAAGCGCGCCGCCGGCACAACAACCGCAGCAGGCTCAAGTGCAGAAGCCGCGCGCCAAGCCCGGCTGGCTCGAGCGCATCCACAACTACTACTGGGTCCAGAACATGGTTCGAATCCACGAGGAGCTGCCGCTGTGGATCATCCACTGGGATGGCAAAAAGCAACTCGACTGGATGTACTTGAACGAAACGGTCGGCGAGATTCAGCCGTTTCACTTCGAGATTTACTACGGCAAAGAATCGAAGCGCGACGCCTACTACGCCGAGACGATGAAGCGCGTCGGCGAGACCGGGAAATTCGAAGTCGGTGAGCTGCACGGCTTCAACGATTTCTTCTTCCCGATGCCTGCGGACACGCGCGGCCGCACCTTCTTGTTCGGTGGGCAATTTCTGACCGAGCCGCTCGATTGGGACGGCATTGCGTGGCGCTGGCGCGAGCTCACCGGTCAATTGCCGGCGAGCGCGAACCCGGATTTCGTGCGCTTCGTGCGCATGGCGTTGCGCTTGCCGGTGATCGAAGCGCCGGTGATGCCCGCGGTCGAAGAGTTCATGGGCCTGCTCGCGCAGCTGCTCACTGAAGACCACGCGAACCTCAAGATTCACGAACGCGTGAAGCGCCTGAAAAAAGACGTCTTCGATCGCGCCTGGCCCAACAACGATTGGGTCGATCGCAGCGTCACGCCCGAAAAATTCGCGCTCACTCCTTGGTATTACGAAGGCAAGCTGAGCGAGTGGCGCGGCGAAGAAATGGGCATTTGCCGCCTGCCGACCACGGTGATGGCGCTGATGCCGGTCGACCCGCGCAACCAAGCGCTCGACCCGGTGCAGGTGATGGTTCGCAATTACCAAATCCAGCGCGAGTGCGTCGCGTTTGCGAGCCAAATGCCGGAGACCGGCGCGAACAAGCTGCAAGACTACGGCGCGGTGTTCCTGACTTCGGCCGCGCCCGGCAAGAGCTCGGCGCGCGCAAAGCTCGAGTTGCGCGAGCGCGCGCAGAAGCTACAGAGCTTCGTCAAAGAAAAATTCGGCGTGCACACCGTGGTCGGCATCGGCCGCACGCTGCCGCCCGGCGAGCCGCTGTATCAGTCGCACCAAGACGCCGTGCTCGCGTTACATCTCTGCGTGCAGCTCGAAAAAGACATCCTCTTCTACGACGAAAAAACGACGTCGAAAGAAGAGATGCGCTACTCGCAGCTCAATCGCACCGCGGCCGATCTCGCGGACGCGTTCGATCGCGTCGCGATGGACGAAATCAAAGTCGCGAGCGATCACTACGTGCGCATGGTGCTCGTTTGGTCGAACGAGCGCATCGAGGTGCTGCGCAGCCAGTTCTTGGCGATGCTGTTCCAGCTGATCAAGAACATCCAGAAACGGCACCTCCTGCGCACCGAGGTCGCCGAGCATTTGGCTGACGATTTGAGCCAAAAACTCGAAGAAGCGCCGAGCGTGTATCAAGTCATCGAAACCTTCAAAGAAGCGTTGCAACGCCTCAGCGTGTTCGCGTCGCGCGCGCTCGAAGGTCCGAAGAGCATGCGTCTCGACACGACGCTACAGTACATGAAGGATAATTTCGCCGAACCCTTGCGCCTCTCCGGCGTCGCGCGCAAAGCCGGCTTCTCGGTGCCCGCGTTCAGCCGCATCTTCAAGCAAGCGACCGGCACGTCCTTCCTCGCATACCTGCGCGCGGTGCGCGTCGAGCACGCGAAGATGCTGCTCCGCACCACGACGCTCTCGGCCGAACAAATCGCGCAAGCCTGCGGCTTCCAATCGCAACACCACTTGATCCGCTCGTTCAAGAAGGTGACGCAAAAGACGCCCGGCTCGTACCGCAAAGACGTGGCGAACAAAGCGCGCGGGAACTGAGCGCGTCGCGCGAAGCTCGCGCTCGCGCACGAAATCGGGCGGGGCTAGTCTTTTGTTTTATTGATGGTCACGCGAAGCGGGCGCGCGCCGTCACAGCCTTCGGCGTCGGGTCGCGTCTTGTTTCGCGAGTTTTCGCGCGGACGCGGGTTTGTTCGAGATCTTCCAGCCTATTCGCTGCCACCTTCGTATGAAGATGATAGCATAACCGTATGAGCGACAAACAGCGGCTATCTGCCTCGGTCGACAGGGAAGTACTCGCTGCGGCACAAGCGGCGGTTGCCGGCGGCTCTGCGGCGAACATCAGCGAATGGGTCAATCGCGCGCTGCACCGCCAAGCCGAACACGACCAGCGCATGCGCGCCTTGGATCAGTTTCTCGCGGCCTATGAGCAAGAACACGGCGTCATCACCGAAGCCGAGATCCAATCCGCGACTCGGAGCGCGCGAGCTCGCGCGGTCGTCGTTCGCGGAACCAAGCGTCGGGCGTCGCAATCGGCGCGTCGGCGCTCTGGAGCTCGTTGAGTGTTGTTGCTCGACGCTGGCGCTTTCGTCGCTGTTGAACGGCTCGATCGCGACGTTGCCGCTTTGATCAAGCGTGAGCGACTTGCCGGTCGCGCTCCGGTGACGCACGGGGGCGTCATCGGCCAAGTTTGGCGCGGCGGTGCGGGCCGCCAAGCAAATCTGGCCAAGCTGCTTCCAGGCATCGAGATCATAGCACTCGACGCCGAACTCGGAAGGCGGGCCGGAGTGCTATTGGGGCGCACGAAAACTTCCGACGTAGTCGATGCAGCCCTCGCATTGCTGGCAAAAGACGGTGATGAAATCCTCACCTCGGACGCTCGGGATCTTCGTCCGCTTGTGAGCGCGAGCGGCGCCCACGTCGACATCGTGCAGGTCTAAGCGCCTTGCGCTCGAGAGGTCCTCGCTCTAGCGACTGTGCGCGCAAGATCCGCGAGTTCGTTTTTTCACGCCGGATTGGTGTTCGGCCCCCCGCGCGGGCGGCGCCCGCGTTTGTCGGGGGCCGGCGCGCGCAGCGGAGCGAGCACGCCGCGGTGAAGTGCGGCTTCGCGATGGGGGCAGCCCATGCAGCTAGACCCGAGACCATTTGAACGGACCGAAAAATTTTTTGGTCCTCAGGCGTGAGGACCCAAAATTTCCAAGTCCTTCGCCGAGCTTTTGTCGCGGATGTTTTTCTTGTTCACAATCCACCCAAGCGAGCTTGTGTGCAACTGCACGTCGAATCACCCTTAAGGTATATTATTCGAGCGGCACTTCGAGGCCAATGCGGCGCATCAGCCGGAGCGCGTTGCCGGCTTGAACGGGGCCGGGGTGCGCTTTGTAGTCGAAGCTCATTTCGCCTTCGTGCACGGTTTCGCGGAAGTGGATCAGCGTGACGCGGCTCATCAGTTCGGGCGCGAGTTGGCACAGGCCCATGTCGTGGGTGGAGACTGCGCCGAGGGCGCCGCGTTGGATCAGCTCCGCGATCACCCAGCGCGCGCCGATTTGGCGCTCGAGTGAGTTCGTGCCGTGCAGGATTTCGTCGAGCAGAAAGAAGACCGGTTTGGGGCCCGTGGTTTTGTCGACGACGGCTTTGAGTTTGTTGATTTCGGCG
>DASYCL010000672.1:0-4737 GCA_036500245.1 Polyangiaceae bacterium
TTTTGTTTTCGCCGGACGGCGGCGTGCCGGATTCGTCGTCGCATCCGTTTCGCGTTGCGCGCTTCACGAACGCGACCGCCGGCATGCTCGAGCGCGGGCCGATCGCGGTCTTCGAAAAAGGCTCATTTTTAGGCCAAGGCATGCTCGATCCGCTGCCGCCCAAGGCGACCGCGACCGTGCCGTTTGCGCTCGAGCGGAGCCTTGCGGTCGAAAGCGAGCGGCGCAATCTCGAGCTCGGAGCGCGCGTCTTCAAGATCGAAGCGGGCGAGCTCGTGGTCGAGCGCGACAGCGTCACGCGTACGATCTATCGCATCAAAAATGGCGGCGACACGAAAGCGAAATTGCTCGTGCGCCATCCGCGGCTCGGCGCGGCGCGCCTCTACAAACCGCCGCCCGGCACCGAAGACAATCTCGGCGCGGGCAATGCGCTCGTGCCGATCGAAATCGATCCAGCAGGCAAAGCCGAGCTCACCGTCGAAGAGCGGCAGCCGACCGAGCAGAGCACCGATTGGCTTTCGCCGCTCGCGGACGAAGCCGTCAAAGCGTACCTCGCCGATGCGCGCGCGGACAAAGCTACGGTGACGGCGCTCACGAACGCGTGGGCCCAGCGCAACGCGCTGAAGGAAGTCGTCGATGCTCGGAACGAGCTGACGAAGACGCAAGCCGAGCTCGAAAAGTCCGCGCGAGAGACGCGGCTCAGCCTCGAAGCAATCGAGAAGAACAAGCAAGCCGGCGATCTGCGCGCGAAACTCACCGCGCGCCTCGGCGACGTAACGAGCAAGCTCGATCAAATCACGAAGAAGTTGGTCGAGGTGAACATGCGAGCGTCCGAGCTCGAAGTGCGCTTTCGCGACGGCATTCGCGAGCTGCGCGTGACCGCGCCGCTGCCACCAAAAGACTGAGATTTATCGGAATAAGAGCGGTTTCCCGACGGGCTTCGAGTTGACAAGCGTCGGTCCGTGCGCCACAAAACCGCCTCGATGATCGAGCCTGCCGAAGTGGAACGCCTGCTGCGCGCACGCTTCAGCGATGCCTTGCTCGAGCTCGTGGATTTGACCGGCACCCAGGATCATTACCAAGCGCGCATCGTGTCGGACGCGTTCGCCGGTAAATCGTTGATCGAGCAGCATCAACTCGTGTACGGCGCGCTCGGCCCGGCGATGAACGGGCCGATCCACGCGCTGGCGCTCAGAACCTATACGCCCGAAGCTTGGGCAAAAGTCAGTGGAGAATGAAGATGGACGACGCACTGCGCGAACGGATCAAAAATACGGTCGAGAGTCACAAGGTCGTGCTCTTCATGAAGGGCAACAAGAATTTCCCGCAGTGCGGCTTCTCGGCGCAGGTGCTTGGCCTGCTCAAGCAAAACGGCGCGGAGTTCAAAGACGTAAATATTCTGGCCGATGCGGAGCTTCGCGCGGGCCTGAAAGAATATTCGAACTGGCCGACGTTTCCGCAGCTCTACGTCGACGGAAAGCTGGTCGGCGGCTGCGACATCGTGGTGAGCTTGAACGAGAGCGGCGAGCTCAAGGCCGTGCTCGGTCTCGCGAGCTGAGCCTCAGCCCGAATTCGCGAGCGAAAGCGCGCGCGCGGCAACGACGCTCGATCGCGCGGCGCGACCTGCGTCGCGAAACGGGAAGCTCAGCCGCGTCGCGCGATCGCTGCCCGTCGTGACCACACCGAGCTCGCTGCCGAGCCAGGTTGCGGCGGTTCCACGATCGACTTTGGCGGCCGGCGCGCGAATCGCGTCGAAAACGTGACCGCGGTTGGGCGGGCCCGAGATCGCGCCGAGCACGCTCGGCTTCAGTGCCGGCGTGTCGCTGAAGGCGGCCATGAAGTAGACGAGTGACGTGATCGCGTCGCCCGGCGTGGCGCCCAAAAACCAAGCCCCGATTTGATGCGATTGTCCATTCGCGCAGCGCGCGAAAAGCGCGCCTTCCGTCGCGCCGAGCGCGCCCGCGAGCGCGTCGGCGAGCTGAAAATAGTCGAGCCGTTGATCTTCGCTGAAGTAGGGAAGCACGTACGGGCCCGAGAACACGAGGTCGAGTCCGCCCAGGCGGCTTTCACCGAGCGGCGCGATCGCGCTCAGCGCGACTTCGGCGTCGAAGCGTTGCTGTGCAATCAGATGCGATGCTTGGGGCCAGATCAGCGTGCCCTTTTGCGCGCCAGGAGTCCGCGCAATGAATTTCGCGAGTGCCGGCAGCTCGCCGAGATCGACCGCGCCGCCGCGCAAAAGCTCGAGTTCGACGACCCAGCCTTCGCTATCCGCGGGTCCGATGTTTCCGCCCTGCAAGACGCGCGTTCGGGTATGCGCGCAGGCGTTGCTCGCCAAAAAAGATCGCTCGTGATCCGAGTCGCTCGAATTCGCGGCAGCGCTTGACGCGTTCGAGCTCGGGTCCACGGCTCCGATGGTTAGCTCGGCAGCGCGCGGCGCGAGAAAATGATACGCGGTCGCGATCGCGCCGACGGTCGCCGCAACAATCACGACGGGCGCGAACGACGAATACCAGCGCCGGCCGAGCGTGTCCTTCACCGCTTCGGCGGCCCGCTCCGCTTGCACCGGCCGAACCTCCGGCACCACAGTCGCGAGCAGCTTGGCGATTTGTTGAATGCGGCGTTCTCGCAGGTCGTCTGGCAAGCTGTCCCATTGCAAAACGGTGCCGCCGAGCTCGGCGCTCGTTTCAGCGCCGCCGCGCCGCAAAATCAAGAGCTCGCCGTCGCGACGAAGCGTACCGCGCACGCCGATCCGGCCAAGCTCGCCTTCGACCAAAGCTTGAACCTCGGAGGCGAGCGCTGCCGCATTTTGCTCGGCCGACACAGTTGCCACGATAGCTCGAATGCGCCGGCGAGCACAGCGCGAGGACGCCAGCGTGCTCAGAAATCACCGGCATTTTCTCTGCTAGGCTGAACACGATGTCCCGGCCGCTGATCCTGCTCAGCAACGACGATGGCTATCGCTCGCGCGGCATTCAAGCCATGCAACGCGCGCTCGCGGAATTCGCGGAAGTGATCGTGTGCGCGCCGGAAATCGAGCAGAGCGCAACCAGTCATGCGCTGAGCGTGCATCGCGCGCTCAGGCTGTTCGAGCCCGCGCCGGGCGTGTTTTCGATCGATGGCACTCCGGCGGACTGCGTGTACGTCGCGCTGCACGGACGCACGCGGATTCTGCCGCGCTGGCCGGACATCGTCGTTTCCGGCGTGAATCACGGGGTGAACCTCGGTGACGACGTGTTCTACAGCGGCACCGTGGCTGCCGCGCGCGAAGCGGCGCTCAAGGGCATCCCAGCCATGGCAGTGTCCGCGCCGCACGACGCAGACATGGACGTCGCGGCGAGCCTCGCCCAGCGCGTGACCCAAGCGCTCTTGTTTCATCAAATCACGAACCCGCTGCTCTTGAACTTGAACGTTCCAAAAGGCTACAGCAGCGTGCGATCGACGCGGCTCGGTCGCCGCATCTACCACGACGAAGTTCATTTCCGGCTCGACCCGCGCGGGCGCGAATACATGTGGCTCGGCGGAGCTGGTGTCGATCATCCGGGCCTGTCGGGCTCCGATGTCGAAGCGTTCGATGCCGGTATCGCTTCGCTCACACCGCTGGCGCTCGATCTGTGGGCGCGCGAAAGCGACGAGTTCGTCGCGCGCATTCTGAGCGATCTCGGCTAGTACTTCGGTTCAGATGTGCGTTCCGGATTTCCGTGGCCTCAACAAGTGAGGGCCACAGAAATTCCTTCAGCGCGGCAAAGCGATCCTCATTGCTCTGTCTGTCTTGACGCACGACAACCCGGAACGGGGTTCCGGGCCGTCGTGCTAGCCGTCGCTTTCGGCGGCACCCGTGCAACTTTCTGCGCACGTTTCCTGCTTCGGGACTAGCATGCGCGCCATGGCGGCCAGAAAGGGAAGCTTCGCTAAATCCAGCAAGCCGGTGCCCGCGCGCCCGCAACCGACTCCGCGCGGCGTCGAGCCGAAGAAAGCGCCGGAGCTCGCGCCGAACAATCCGGCGCACTTGGATGCTACACCGCACTTCGATGCGCTCGCCTACGTGCGCAACCTGATTCGGGACGTGCCGGATTTTCCGCAGCGCGGCGTGCTCTTTCGCGACATCACGCCGCTGCTCGGCGATCCGCGCGGCTTTCACATCGTGCTCGACACGATCGCGCATCGCTTCGTCGGTGAGCGCGTCGACGCGGTCGTGGGCGTCGAGTCGCGCGGTTTTATTTTTGGTGGGGCGCTCGCTGCGCGGCTCAACACGAGCTTCGTCCCCGTGCGCCGGCCCGGTAAGCTGCCGCATCGCACGGACAAGGTCAGCTATTCACTCGAGTACGGCGAGAGCGAGCTCGAGATGCATCGCGATGCGCTCCGCGAAGGCGCGCACGTGCTGGTGGTCGATGATTTGTTGGCCACCGGCAGCACCGCGGCCGCCGCGGGCGAACTCGTGGATCGTCAAGGCGCGTTCGTGATCGCCTATGCCTTCGTGATCGAGCTTGGCTCTCTCGGCGGCCGCGAACGGCTCGCCCCGACGCCCTGCTTGTCCATCGTGTGTTACGACTGAGCGCCGAAAGCCCGCGTTATCGCCGCGCGCGTGGGTGCGAAAGCCTGCTTCGCGCGCCCGGATTGAAGAACTCGGCTGATTCGGATAGCTTGAGAAGCTGTACTCAGAGTCGGCCGAGCGCACTCGACGGCTCGAGTCATTCAAGGACTTGGCAATGCTTATCACGAACAAGGTTTGGGTCGCCGCCA
>DASYCL010000673.1:0-3706 GCA_036500245.1 Polyangiaceae bacterium
CGCCGCGCTCGACGACGACGTCGGTGATGATCTGTTGCGGCTCGTATTCACGTCCTGTCATCCCGTGCTGGCCACCGAAGCGCGCGTCGCGCTCACCTTGCGCTTGCTCGGCGGCCTGACAACGACCGAGATCGCGCGCGCGTTCTTGGTGCCCGAGCCGACGATCGCGCAGCGCATCGTGCGCGCGAAGCGCACCCTCGCCGAATCTGGGGTGCCGTTCGAAGTGCCGCGCGGTCCCGAGCTCGCCGAGCGCTTGGCTTCGGTGCTCGAAGTCGTGTACCTGATTTTCAACGAGGGCTATTCGGCGACCGCGGGCGAGGATTGGATGCGCCCCGCGCTGTGCGAAGATGCCCTGCGTTTGGGCCGAATTTTGGCCGCGCTCGCGCCGAACGAAGCCGACGTGCACGGCCTGGTCGCACTGATGGAAATTCAAGCTTCGCGCTCCGCCGCGCGCACGGGGCCAAAGGGCGAACCAATCCTGTTGCTCGAGCAAAATCGCGCGCGCTGGGATCAGCTCTTGATTGCTCGAGGTCTCGCCGCACTCGCACGCGCGCAAGAGCTCGGAGGCGCCGCGGGTCCGTACGCGCTGCAAGCCGCGATCGCCGCCTGCCACGCGCGTGCCCGCCGCGCCGAAGATACCGATTGGGCGCGCATCGCCGCGCTCTACTTCGAGCTCAGTCGGATCGTGCCGTCGCCGATCGTGGAGCTGAATCGCGCGGTCGCAGTGTCGATGGCGTTCGGGCCGGCCGCGGGTTTGTCGATCATCGACACACTGATGAGCGAAGCGTCGCTCAAGAATTATCACCTGCTACCGAGCGTGCGTGGGGATCTCTTGCTCAAGCTCGGTCGCCGCGACGAAGCGCGCGTCGAGCTCGAACGCGCGGCCGCGCTGACCAAGAATGAACGCGAACGTGAACTCTTGCTGTCGCGAGCACGCGCTGCCGAGAGCGGCGCGCCCGCGAGCAACTAGACCATTTCGCCTCGCTCCTTTCGCCGTGGCGGGACGGAGTTTCTAAGTTTGCCGCTTGGCGAATCCGTGCTCGAACTGATACTTAAGTGATTGCTATAGTATCCCGGAAGGGCCGATTCCCATGTCTTTGACGCTCTACTTTCATCCACTCGCGTCCTATTGCTGGAAGGTGTTGCTCGCGCTGTACGAGAACGAAACGCCGTTCACGCCGAAGCTCGTGGATCTGGCGAACGAAGCGGAACGTGCGGAGCTCCTGCGCCTTTGGCCGATCGGCAAATTTCCGGTACTGCGAGATGATGCGCGAAATTGCGTCGTGCCCGAATCGACCACGATCATCGAGTACCTCGCGCAATATTATCCGGGCCGCGCCGAGCTCTTGCCGGCAGATGCCGAGCGCGCGCGCCGAGTGCGCTTCAAAGATCGATTTTTCGATCTCTACGTGCACGAGCGGATGCAGAGAATCGTCGCGGATCGCATTCGGCCTGCGGACAAGAAAGATCCTTACGGTGTCTCCGAAGCGAAGGGCGCGCTCGCGACGGCGTACGACACGCTCGAGGCGGAACTCGCCGACGCCAATCAACAGTGGGCGGCCGGGACCACGTTCACTTTGGCGGACTGCGCGGCGGCGCCAGCGCTATTTTACGGGAACTTGGTATTGCCAATCGAAGGCGCGCGGCTGAAAGCCTACCACGATCGCTTGCTCGCGCGGCCTGCGATGGCGCGCGTATTGAAAGAGGCAGAACCGTACATGCAATTCTTTCCGCGAGCCTGAGCGCGGCACGATGCAACAGGCCCACGCGCTCGACGCCCTGTTCCAAGCGCTCGCCGATCCCGCGCGCCGCGGCATGATCGCGCGACTTTGCCGCGGTCCGGCTTCGGTGAGTGAGCTCGGGAAGCCGTTCGAAATGACGCTCTCGGCGGTCGCGCAGCACTTGCAGGTGCTCGAAGCAAGCGGCCTCGTGCGCTCGCAGAAGCTCGGGCGCGTGCGCACTTGCCGCCTCGAAGCGAAAGCGCTCGAGCGCGTGGATCGCTGGCTCAGCGCGCGCCGCGCGAGCTGGGAGACGATGCAGCCGCGGGCGAAACTTGAAGCTCGGTAGTGGTAAATTTTGGAGATTTATCGAGAAAAATACTGATCTCAACGCCGCCTTGGGTCCACCGAGCGCACGATGGCCAACACCGTTCGCTCGGGCTTCGATTTTTCCTTGAAGGCAGTGATGCGCTCCGCGTGGTCCGTGCTCGCATTGGGTCTCGCAGCGTTCGCGTGCTCGAGCGGCAGCTCCGATTCGGGGACGAGCGCGGGCGGATCGGAAAACTCGGCGGGGAGCGCGAGTAGCGCGGGGAGTTCGGCATCGTCCGCCGGTTCGACGGGCAACGCGGGTACGGTGGGTAGCGCCGGCTCGAACGGAACTGCGGGCGCCGGTGCGAGCGCTGGTTCGAACTCGAACGGGGGTGCGAGTGGCGGCGCTGGCGCGAGCGGCTCGGCGGGAGCCGCGGGCAGCGCCGGTGCGAGTGGCGCCGCGGGCGCTGGCAACCTACCACCCGGGGTCGGCGCGAACACGCCGTTCATCAGTTATGAAGCCGAAGCGGGCACGCTCGGCGGCGGCGCCGCGATCGTGGCGTTGACTTCGCCGCCGACGTCGCAGTTCTCGAGCCCGGAGCTCGAGTCTTCGGGCCACGCTTACGTCGCGCTGAAGAATACCGGCGATTACGTCGAGTGGAAAAATCAGACCGGCAAGAGCATCACATTCGTGAACGTGCGCGCGTCGATTCCGGACGCCCCGAATGGCGGCGGCATCACCGCCACGCTCGACCTCTACGTGAACGGCTCGATGCGCCAAACTCTGACGCTCGATTCGAAGCAAACCTACGGCTACGAGGGCAACAATCACTACAACAACGAGAGCCAGAGTCCGTCGGATGGCAATCCGCGCACGTTCTGGGACGAATATCACGGCTTTTTGCAGGGCGCCCCGCTCGCGCCCGGCGACACGATTCGCTTGCAACGAGACGCAGCCAACAGCGCAAGCTTCTACGACATCGACGTGATCGACGTGGAGGCGCCGCCGCCGCCGGCGACCGAGCCCGCCGGATCGCTTTCAATCACGGATTACGGCGCGAAAGCCAATGATCCGAACACCGACAACAGCACGTCGATCCAAAATGCGATCAACGACGCGCAATCCCAAAAGAAGACACTCTGGATCCCGCAAGGCACCTTCTACTTCAAATCAACGGGCGGGCTCAGCGCGACCGGCATCACGATCGAAGGCGCGGGCATGTGGTACAGCACCGTGTATCGCAATTTGAATTTGCCGAACGGCACGCCGCTCGGCGCTATCTTCAATCTCGATTCGTGTCACGTGCACGCGTTCGCGCTCGATTCGAACGCGCTGAGCCGTCAATCCGCGGACGGCGCGGGCGGCGGCATGGACACGACGGGCACCAATTGGACCGCGGACGCGATTTGGACGCAGCACACCGAGTCCGGCTTTTGGGCTTCGGGCACCGGCGGCACCGTGATGAACTGCCGCTTGACGGCGATTTGGGCGGACGGCTGCAACTTGAACAACGTGAGCCGCGGCGCAACCGTCGGCACGGGGATTACGGCGAAAAACAACTTCGTGCGCGGCACCGGTGACGACGGGATCGCGATCAACTCGGTCAACTACAACGGCAATCAGATGTACACGCCGATGTCGAACATCACGATCGAGAACAACACCTCGATCGCGATGT
>DASYCL010000674.1:0-16444 GCA_036500245.1 Polyangiaceae bacterium
GAGGTGCACGGAAGCGACGGCAGCTTGATCGAATTTTTGTATCTGCATCGCGCGGGCGTCGAGCGCGTCGCGCTCTTGCCCGAGCGACGGCCCACGACGTTTGCGCATGCGTCGCTGTTTCGTTACTCGGGCCCGCGCACACTCGCCGCCGGCGCGTGGCGCGCGCTGCGGCAGATTCGCGACGTTCTCAGCCCAAACTCGGATCCCCGATGAGCATTCGCCTGACCCGGTCGCGCCGTCTTGCGTCGGTCCTCGACGCGGTCGGCAACACGCCCTTGATTCGCCTGGAAAAGGTCGCGAGATCGGCGCCTGGCGTCGAGGTCTACGTCAAACTCGAGTTCATGAACCCGGGCGGCTCGGTCAAAGATCGACCCGCCATGCGCATGATGCTCGACGCGATCCAAGACAAGCGCCTCACGACCGATCGCATCTTGATCGACTCGACCAGCGGCAACACTGGCGTCGCCTATTCGCTGATGGGCGCGGCGCTCGGCTACAAAGTGCAATTGGTGATGCCGAGCAACGTGACCAAGGCGCGCAAAGACATCACTCAAGCGTTCGGCACCGAGCTCATCTACAGCGATCCGCTCGAAGGCTCGGACGGCGCGATCCGCCTCGTGCGCCAGATCGTCGCGGAAAACCCAGACAAATACTTCTACCCGGATCAATATTCGAACCCGTCGAACCCGCTTGCGCACTATGACGGCACGGGCGTCGAAATCCTGGACGCGCTAGGCGACCGCATCACGCATTTCGTGGCCGGCCTCGGCACGACCGGCACGATGATGGGCACGACGCGGCGCTTGCACGAACATTTGCGTCCGATCCACTGCGTCGCGGTCGAGCCCGATCAACCGCTGCACGGGCTCGAAGGGTTGAAGCACATCGCGTCGAGCATCGTACCGCCGATCTACGACGCGAGCGTGCCCGACGAAATTCTGCCGGTCTCGACCGAAGACGGCTGGGACATGTCCGATCGCGTCGCCGCCGAAGAAGGGCTTCACATCGGCCACTCGACGGGAGCGAACATCTTCGGCGCGGTGAAGCTCGCCGAACGACTGAGCAAGCAAGGCAAAGAAGGCTGTATCGTCACGATCGCGTGCGATCGCGGCGACCGCTATTTCGCGCCGATGAAGTGGGAAAAACGCTACCTGTGGTGAGAGTAAAGCGATGTCGAACACTCCTTGGATCCTTGGCGGCGTAAAAATTCCCGCGAACGTACTCGCGGAAGTCGAACGCGCGGGCGTCGCGGCCTACGCGCGCGACGAAGAAGCGTGCGGCTACTTGAGCGGGCCTGCGAGCGACGCGCTACTCGTCGAGCGCGCCGTCGAGCTCGAGAACTTGGCCAACAAATATCACGAGGTCGATCCCGAAGGTCACCCGCGCAAGGGCCGCGAGTACTTCAAAATCAACGCGCTCAAATTCGAACGCGCGATCGCCGAAGGCAACGCGAGCGGGCAGCCGGTGAAAGTGTTCTTTCACTCGCACCTCGATTGCGGCGCGTACTTCAGCGCCGAAGATGCGGCGAGCATGACCATGGGCAACACTTCTGGTCCCACCTTCCAACTCGCGTACCTCGTTACTGCGGTGGATCAGGGCAAAGTCACTGCGCACCGCTTGTTCATTTGGGACGAATCGAGCCGTTCCTTCGTCGAAGCGCCGTTTTCGAAGCTGAGCTAAAGTAACGCGTCGATGACGCGCGCGAGCCTGCTCTTGTTGTTTGTGGGCGTGGGCGCTGCCGTCATGTTGCCGTCGCGCACGTCACTGGCAAAAAGCAGTTTGGCCTCCGACGTCAAAGCGCTCGTCCAAGCGCGCGCTGTCTACGGCCGCGTAGTTCAGCTCAAACCGCGGCTGCTCGAGCGCGGCGAACACTTGCCGCTGGCAATCCCGCCCGAACTCTTGAACCCGAAAGAAGCGAGCTGCACGACCATCTCGCTGCTCGGCGTCGAAGGCCTGCACTTCGTGGTGCGCTTCTCGGAGTTCGATCCCGGCGCGCCGAGCACGGCGTTCCCGGAGTCGAGCGCAGTCGGCGCGCTCGAAGTCACGCGTTGCGGCGCGGGCAAACCCTTCCTCGGCGACATTTCGCTCGAGCTGCGCTCACCCCGTGGCGTGATTGAAACGCTGCTCAGCAACGCGCCCGCGGGCGTGCCGCCCCTCACCGAGATCCTACCCAATCGCGATCCCGGCATGGAACTCGCGCTCGGGGATCCCGGGCCGCGGCCCGCGCTCGCGCCCGTGGCCGAGCGCGCGCAACAGATCGAAGCGCGCGCTCATCGCGAAGGCGCGACCAGCTTTTTGCGCGAACAAACGCGAGCGCACGAAGACGGCGCCGGCGCCGCCGTGCTTTCGCTGCTCGCGGGCTGTCACGAGCTCACCCTGCTCGATCAAACTCCGCAAACTCCGGGCACGCCGCCCGGCGATTTGGACCTGGAACTGGTCGACTCGGAGAGCGGCGCCGCGCTCGCCGTCGATCGCGCCGAGGATCCCGACGCCAGCGGCGTGGTTTGCCTCGGCACGCCGCAGAACATCGAGCTGCGCTTCATGGGCGCCGCGCCGAACGCGCGTCTCTTACTCACCCACGCGCGCTGGGATCTACCGCCAGGCGTGCCGGCGGATCTCGGTCCGGAAGCACGAGCGCGGCTCGCGCGGCTCGCTCGCGAGGCGCATTTTTCGCCGCAGCATTCGCCGCTCTACCAATCGATCGGCGTGCAAGGCACGACCGAGCTGCCGCTCGAGCTCGAACCGAATGCTTGTTACACCGCGCTGCTCGCTCCGCTGCGCGGCGAAGTCCAAAATTTGTCGCTCTCCGCGCTCGCACACGCGAGCGGGCAAACTGCACGCGGCGCCGCCGATGCAAGCGGCAGCGCAGTCTCGTTCTGCGCTCGCGGCGCCCGCACGGCGACACTAGAAGTCGACGGTCGCGGCGCGAATCTCGTCTGGTTCCTGGCAGTTTGGGAGACGGGGCGAATGCCACCGGGGAACGCGGCACCATGAAGCGAAGCGTGCTCGGCTTCGGCGCGTTGCTCGGTTTCAGCGCGCTCGGTTGCGCGCGCGCGCCCGCGCAAAAAGCGGCGCGCGCGCCAGTCGCCGCATTCGGCAAAGTGTCAGGCGCACCGAACGCACAAGCTTGGTTTCACCCCGAGCGAGAGAGTCAAGTCGTGGCGCTCGAAGCCGGCGTCGCCGGTGATCGCGTCGCGACTTTGGTGGACGTGCCCGAAACGGCATGCGCGATCTTGATCGCGCGCGGCACCGAGACGATCGAGGATCTCGATCTGCTCGCGTACGGCGAAGACGGCGCCGTACTCGGCATGGACGAAGGTCCGGACAAGTCGCCCGCCGTGTTGATTTGTCCGCCGCATCCAGCGCGAATTTACGTCGCGGCGCGCATCGCCGCCGGGCACGGCTTGGTGGCGGTGGGTATCGAGCGTATCGCGCCGAAAGATGCGGAACGCGCGGCGGACGTCTATCACGCGCATCATCGACAAGCCGAAGGCGACGCGCGACTCGCTGCTTGGCCCGGACTCGCCGAGCGCGTCGCGATGCATCGCGCGCGGCTGGGCGGTAAATGGCAAGACGTGCGCCGCGTCGCGGTGCCACTCGACGCGCGCGTCCCGACACACGTCAGCGCGATCGTCGAAGAGAATCGTTGTCTGCACGCGCTCGTGCTCGCCGCGGATGAGCTTTCGCATGTCGAGCTTTCGGCGCTCGATCAGAATGGCCAGATCTTGGGCCGCGCCGCGGCGCTCGGACGCGACCGCTCGCTCGTGCTCTGCTCGCCGCTACAAAGCGCGATCACGCTCGAATTCCGGCCGCAAAGCGGCCGCGGCGTCGCCGTGCTCGTGCTTTCACAAAGCGAAGCCGGCAGCGCGGGCGACATCGACGACGCCGTTCGCATCGAGCTTTATCCGAGCGGCACGCTCGACGAGACACGACAAAAAAACGCCGTGCATCTCGAAGGCCTCGGGTATCCGAAAGCAAAGCTATTGAAGACGGGCAGCCTCGAACCAGGACGACTCGACAGCGCCTCGTTCGCGCTGCCGAAAGGGTGTTCGCGTGTCGACATTCTCGCGGGCGCGCCGGTGCGCAGCATGTCCGCGCGGCTCTGGGCCGCTGACGATTCATTGATCGCCGCGAGCGAAGAGCGCGCAGCGCCGGTGCTGTTCGCGTGCTCGAGCGGCGGCCCAGTGCGGCTCGACACCGAGAGCTTGGCGCGACCTGGGCCGTACAGCGTCGAGCTGCGCGTGGAGCCGGAGGCTCCCCCCATCCTGGAATCCTATCCACTCGCAGCCGGGCGTTTACTCGCGCACATGCTCGAACACGGCATCATTCGCAGCGGCACTCAAGCCGGGAAGATCAGCCATCACAACTTGAGCCCCGAGCACCTCGAAACCGAAGAAATACTCGTTCCGGTCGGGCGCTGCGTGGAGGTCGCGCTCGCTGTCGGCGCGGGCGCGACCGGAGCCGAAGTGCATTTACTCGATCGCGACACCGGTGAAGAGCTCGCGCTTTCACGCGGCACGACTGCGACCAGCGCGCGCGCTTGTGCACTCGGCACTCACGCAGCCGGAACGTTGCACGTCCGCGCCGAACTGCGCGTTGCTGCCGGCCAAGCCGACGGCTTGTTCGCGGCGCACATGTCGACACCGCTTCGCTGAGCGAAGGCTCACTGCCCGAGCGGAACCACGTCGCGCGACAGCGCCGTTTTCAGAGCGCCAGTCGGATCCGCCAACTTGAGCTCGGCGCCGTTCGTCGCGCGCACTTGGCGTCTGAGCCAAGGCTCCGACGGCGAATCCGGTCGCGTCAGCACGAAGTCCCCGCGGTGCAACTCGGCCGCTAAGTTCGAGGGGGGTTCAGCCGCGAGCGCGGATAGCGGAACCGTCGCGGTTTTCTGCGCGGTGCTGAGCGTGATCAGCGCGCCGTCGTCGCCGAGCTCTTTGACGTAAGCCGTGAACCAATCCGTGCCGAGCTTCGCCAGCAGGCGTTCGTGAAGCGCCGGGTGCCAATTGGGGTCGAGTCGCGGATCGCCGGCGTTCGCGGCGCTTCGCGCGAAATCGAGCTCCGCTTCGTGACGGGCGAAGTAGCGCTTCAAATTGAGCTCGCTGAGCGGCGACGGCAAGATCACGCGCGCGGGTGGCAACTGGAATGCGGCGCCCGCAGCGTCGACGGCGCTCACCGTCGTGCCATCGACATGCTCGATGCGACATGCGACCCAGGCGCCGCTCCAACCACAAATCGCGAGCGCGCCCGGCGCGAGCGCGCGGGTCGGTGGCGGCAATTTGTAAGCATCGCCGGCAGGGACGCTGAGCGCGTCGATGCCGTCTGCGGCTTGCACGTGCAGCCGCCCGCCATCGGTCGCAAGCACGCGACCTTGAAAAAAATGCGCTGCGGTTCGTTCGACCACGACTTCATCGCCGCGCGCAATTTGCGGCGCGGGATCCGGATTCGGGGCCGCTTCGCGCTTGGAACAGGCGCTCGCGATCAGGCTCAGAGCGGGCAAAACCGGCAAAAGTAAGAGCGTTCGCACGAGCCACGGCGCGCGCAATAGGCCCGGCAAAGACTCCGCGATCGAGCAAATACTTTGAAAGAGCACCCGACTTTTGTCCTACTCTCGCGCGTTAACCCGTGCCGGCTCGTGAAGCCGAAGCGCGGGGAACGGGTCGCGCTATCGCCGAACCGTTCTCGAGTGATGTAACTCGAGTGTGTTCAGCCAGTCACCTTTTCGAGGAGTACCGTTTTCATGACCAGCGCGCACGATTCGATTTTGGCCCAAGGTGGCGGCTATGGTCCACCCGGTGGCTACGGCGGTCCACCCCCTGGTGCGCCTCCGGGTGGCTACGGTCCGCCCGGCGGTCCCGGTGCGCCTGGCGGCTATGGTCCGCCCGGCGGCCCGGGTGGTTACGGTCCGCCCGGCGGGTACGGTCCCCCGGGCGGTCCTGGCGGTTATGGTCCGCCCGGCGCGCCGTACGGTGCACCGATGCCGCCGCCCGGCGGCGCACCTCCGTATGGCCCTCCGGGTGGCTCCCCCAACCCGGAGCTCAAAAAACAGGCAACCACCTGGTTGATCGTCGCGGCGGCGAGCGCCCTGTTTTGCACCTGCTGTTTCGGCATCATCGGCGCGGTATTTTGCTTCATGGCGATGCAGGCCGTCGATCAAGGCAACATCGCTGACGCCGAGAGCAAGCTCAAGTGGGGCAAGATCATCACGATCGTCGGGCTCGTTTTCGGCGTGCTCGGGACGATCATTTCGGTCGTGTTCTACGCGACAGAAATCGCCGCAGCCTTCAGCGGCGCGCATTGAGGCTACTCCGGCGTGGCGAACGGCTTCAGAAAAGCCGAGAGCAGCGCGTTGAATTCTGCAGGCTTCACTAAGTTCACGACGTGCCCTGCGGCTTCGAGCACGTGGAGCTCTGCATTCGGCAAGAGCTCCGCGAGTTCTTCGCACGGGGCAAGGCTTTCGGTGTCGTCCGAGCCCGCGACGATGCAGGTCGGAATCGTGAGTTCGTGCAACCGCGCACCGAGCGTGCGTGGTGAAGGCGTGTTCGCCAGCACCTCGCGCAAAATGTGCGCGAGGGCTTGCGCGGAATGTTCCAGAAAGCCCTGGCGGATCAACGCGGAGCCCTTCGGGTCGAAGCGCGAGCGCTCGCCCCACACGAACTCTGCGCCGGCTTCGTCGAGGCCGCGCTGTTCGATCACGTCGGCAAATCCGAGTGCCCAAGCGCGCCGTTTCGGATCTTCGCCCGAGCTCGGGTAGGACGCGAGCACCAGCGCGCGGACGTTCGACGGATGAGCCAGTGCGTAGTCGAGCGCAAGCTTCGCGCCCAGGCTGAGCCCGCCCAAAATCACGGGGCCCTTGCTCGCAGCAACGAGCTCGGCAAGATCCTCGAGCAATGCCTCGGCGCGATACGACTCGGCCCCAACTGGTGCCGGGCTTCGCGCATGCCCGCGCACGTCGAACAGCGTGACTCGGAAGCGTGATTCGAGCAGCCGCGCTTGCATGCGAAAGTTGCGCGCGCTTCCGCCGAAGCCGTGGCAGAGAAGCACGCTCGGGCCTTGGCCGAACGTCTCGGTGTGGAGCTTCACGCGCTTCACAAGCCCCGGATTTGCGCGACTCGTCAAGCCGATTCGAAGCCCAACACGCGCGCGCATTTTTTTCGATCCGCTCGCGAAGGCTCAGGTGTAATGGGGTGCTCGTGAGTCGGCCTGACTTGAACCCAGCGCAGCACAGCGCGGTCATGACGTTACAAGGCCCACTCTTGGTCTTGGCCGGCGCTGGCACCGGCAAGACGCGCGTGATCACTTATCG
The DNA here is from genome assembly GCA_036500245.1 of Polyangiaceae bacterium. GTDB lineage: Bacteria > Myxococcota_A > Polyangia > Polyangiales > Polyangiaceae > PMG-095. The sequence goes on from DASYCL010000674.1 coordinate 7,304, forward strand.
CATCGCGGAGTTGATCCGGCACGGCATCGCGCAAGAACGGATCTTGGCGGTCACGTTCACGAACAAGGCGGCCCGCGAAATGAAAGAGCGCGCGCTGCACTTGCTCGGCAAGCGCCCGCGCGGCACCAAGCCTCCGGAAATCTCGACCTTCCACGCGCTCTGCGTGCGCGTCTTGCGTCGGCACGCTGCACTTCTCGGCTATCCGAAGGAGTTCGCAATTTACGATCGCAGCGATCAGGAGACGCTCGCGCGCGGCGCCCTGCGCGACATTCGCGTTAGCGCGGATAAATTGCGACCCGGCGATTTGCTGCATTTGATCGGTGGTTGGAAAAGCCAGGGAATCCGGCCCGATCAAGCCGAAGACAAGGCCGAGAACGATCGCGAAGGGCTCGCTGCATCGGCCTACGGGCGCTACCAAACGCAGCTCCGCGCTTGTGGCTCGATGGATTTCGACGACCTATTGCTCAAGACCGAGGAGTTGTTCGAGAAATTTCCGGAAGCGCGCTACGCAGAGGCGACGCGCTTCGATCATTTGTTGATCGACGAATATCAAGACACGAACGGGCCGCAATATCGCATCGTCAAAGCGCTCGCCGATCGGCATCGAAACTTGTGCGTCGTGGGCGACGACGACCAGTCGATCTACGGTTGGCGCGGCGCGGACGTGTCGCACATCTTGAATTTCAAGAACGATTGGCCGGACGCCAAAGTGGTGCGTTTGGAGGACAATTACCGCTCGAAATCGCCGATTCTCGTCGCCGCCAACACGCTCATCGCCCACAACAGCGCGCGCCACCAAAAAATCCTGCGCCCGTTTCGCGACGGCGGATTGCCCCCGCGCGTGCTGCGCATGGAGAACGAAAATTTCGAAGCCGAGTCGGTGATCGCGGAAATTCGCCAGCGCATGGAAGGCGACGACGAATCGCAACGCTGGCGACCGAGCGATGTCGCGATTCTGTTTCGTACCAACGAGCAGCCGCGCGCGTTCGAACTCGAGCTCAGACGCGCGCGCATTCCCTACGTGCTCGTCGGTGGGATGTCTTTCTACGATCGCAAGGAAGTGCGCGACGTGCTGTCGTACCTGCGCGTCATCGCCAATCCGTCGGATGAGGTATCGCTGCTGCGCGTGATCAATACGCCGGCGCGTGGCATCGGCGCATCCACGATTGAGGTGTTGATGCAGGTCGCGGTGTCACAAGGCAAATCGCTGTGGCATATCTTGCCGCAAGCTCCGCACGTCGAAGACATTCCGCACGTCGCCGGTGAGCGCGTCGAAGCCTTTCGTAAGCTGATCGAACAATTCCAGAGCGAGCTCGGGCAAGGTTCGCTGTTCAACTTTGCGCAGGCGCTACTCGCGAAGGTGAACTATCGCGCCGAGCTCGACCGCGTGTACAAGACGGCGAGCGATATCGAAGCGCGCTTGGCGTCGATTCAAGAGGTCTTGAACTCGATCGCGCTCTACGAGCAACGCACCGAGGGTCCGACGCTGCTCGGCTTTCTCGAAGAAGCGGCGCTCGCGGGTCGAGAAGATCAAAAAGACAGCGACGACAAGCGCGAGCGTCACGCGGTCACGCTGATGACGCTGCACAGCGCCAAAGGCCTCGAGTTCCCGCACGTGTACATGGTCGGGATGGAGGAAGGATTGCTTCCCCATCAGCGCTCGGTGATCGACGGCAAGAGCATCGATGAAGAGCGGCGGCTCTGCTACGTCGGGGTCACGCGCGCGCAGGACTCGCTGACGCTCACCTTCTGCAAAGAGCGGATGAAATGGGGCAAGCCCCGCGCGCAGATCCCGAGCCGATTTTTGATGGAAATGCGCGGCGAGACCGAGCGCGCGCGCAAAGCCGCAGAAGCTGCCGTGCTGCTCTTCCGGTCACAGGGCAAGCCGGAAGCAGACTCGGCCAAAGCGACTAAGAAAAGTTCAGCGAAGCGCGCGGCTGCAACCGCGCGCAAATCGACTCGGCGCTAGCGCGCGCTCATTCGTCGTCGAGATCTTTGAGCTCGGCGTCGAGTTTGTCGTCCCACTGGTCGCGCGCCGCGGAGCGCTTGGTCTCCGGCGGCTCGGTCGGCGCGCTGCGTTTCCGCCAACGACCGATCATGAGCACGGACGCGACGCCCGCGCCGGCCATGACGACCGACAAACCAATGAATACGCCCTTGAGCGGACTATTCGGCTGTACAGCGAGGATTTTCGGACCGTAACGCTGCACGAAGGATGCTTGGATCGTGTCGGCAGATTCGCCGTTTCGTAGGCGGCGCCGGATCTCGTGCTTCATGCTGAGCGCGATCTCGGAGTCGTGAATGTCGATCGTTTGCGTCCAGCAGCAAGGTGCCATCAACCGGCCTTCGAGCGCGCTTGCGCCGGGCACGTCCCCCTGGATGTCTGCACCGAAGTCATTCTGCGGATCGATCGCCGCGCTGGATGCTGGCGCGGCTGGCGTGTTGGCAAACGCCGGGGGAGCAGTCAGCAGCGGCAGCCCGAGCGCCGTCGCTGCCGCGAGCCCGAAGCCGAGGCGCTGAAACCCGCGGAGGCTGTTCATGGGCTTGGTTCTAGCCCGAGCGGAGCGCGGTCGCACGCCCCCCCCATCTGGCGTTGCCCCAGGAGCTGGCGAAATCCGCCGAATCACTTAAGGAAGTGCTTGCCGCCGCGCCGACACTGACCGACAAGCGCCCACAATGGCACAGGATGGCGCCGAGTTAGTCAAAGATCCCTTCCCGCTTGCTGATCGGTTGGACCGTGCGCCGGAGTCGAGCTCGCTCCGGGTCAGCACGAATACTCAACTCGAAAGCGGCATTCCACCGGCGCGAAGCCGAGAAGAGCGCAGCCTCGACGCGAGCGAAGAACGGCTCGAGTTGGCGCTCGCCGGAGTCAGTCGCACCGAGGCGAACCTCGGACAATTGCTGCGCGGATTGAAGCACCTCGCGGCTGGCGCGAACGCTGCGCGCGAAGCAAACCTCGAACTCGTCTGCGAGCTCGACGAGCTTCGCGCGCACCTCGTGCACGTGAACGAGGAAGAGGCGGCGCTGCGCCATCGGACGACACAGCTCGAGCAGCTCTTGGATCTGGCGCGCCACGACGCGAACAACGAGCGCGAGTTCTTGATCGAGCAGCAGGATTTGTTCCTGGTCGAGATCATGTCGGATCACGATCGGCAGATTGCGCAGCTACGAAGCAACTTGCGCGAAGCCGCGCGGCGCCGAATGGAAGCGCACGAGCGGGAAATCCGTGAGCTTGCCGCGCAGCGCGATCAAGCTCGCGAATATGCGACGCGCTGTGAGCGCGAACGCGATCTCGCCTGGCAGGAGCTCACGAGCGGGCAAACGCTGACGTCAAATCCGAAGTCGGAAGAGCGCACGGCGAGCAAATCCGGCTCAAAAGCGATCGGATCGATCTCGCTCAAAGCGGTGCAAGTGGGGTCGCAGATCGCCGACACCGAGCGCCAGCCGACTGGTTATTCGCTGAGCGGCGACGAAATCAAATAGTTCGGTGCGCTTCGAGCGCGCTCAGCATTGCTTCGATGCTGACCAGCTTCTCGCGAACTTTGCCCTTCGCTTTGCCGGCTTCGAGCTCGAACAGATCGAGTTTTTGCCAATCGGCGAAGCTCAGCGCGCGTAGCCCGAGCTCGCGTAGGCGCTCGATGATTCGCCCGGGGTGGCAGGGGGCATGCGTGGCTTGAAGCAAGCGCGCGTCGGCGAGCAGTGCTTGCACTGTTTCTTTCGCGTCACCTTTATTGGTGCCGACGAGACCGGTCGGGCCGCGCTTGATCCAGCCAGCCGTGTAAAAGCCGGGCAACGGGTGGCCGCTCGTCCCGAGGATGCGACCGTGTTCATTCGGGATCACGCCGCGGGCTTCGTCGAATGGAACGCCCGCGATGGCGACTCCGCGGTAGCCGATCGAACGGAATACGAGTCCGCACGATATTTCTTCGAACTTGCCGCTGCCGCGCGCGGACACCGAGCCGTCGGCGCCTTGCTTCAGCGTGTTGTGCTCGACGACGATTCCGGTCACGTGCTCTTGCCCGAGGACTTCGACGGGCGAGGCCTGAAATCGCAACCGCACGCGTCGCGTCGCCGATTTCGCCGGTGCAGCAGCTAATTTTTGCAAATACTCGACGTTTTTACGTGCAGCTGCGTCGAGCGTCGACAGGTCGATAGGCGGCAAATCGCCGTCGATACTGACGGCGACGTCGGCGAGCTCCGCGATGTCCGCGAGCTCGCCTTGATCGAAGGCGGCTTGAGCCGCACCGCGCCGACCGAGCAGCACGATTTCACGCACGCGGCTTTCGTGCAGCGCGCGGAGCGCATCGTGCGTGATGTCACTGTTCGATAGTTCGTGCGGCGCGCGGATCAGGATGCGCGCGACGTCCATCGCGACGTTGCCCATGCCGACCACGACCGCACGCTCGCTGGAGAGATCGAAGCGCTGGCTCTGAAAATCCGGGTGCCCGTTGTACCAACCGACGAACGCCGTGGCCGGCGCGCTGCCCGGCAGATCTTCGCCCGGCACGCCGAGACGCTTGTCAGAGGCCGAACCCGTCGCGAAAACGATCGCGTGATACTCGGCGACCAAGAGCTCGACCGGCAGGTCGCGCCCGATCTCGACGTTGCCGAAAAAACGAAAGCTCGCGTGACTCGCAATGCGTTCGAACGCACTGATCACCCGCTTGATGCTTTGATGATCGGGCGCGACGCCGAAGCGCACCAGACCGTACGGAGTCGGCAAGCGTTCGAACATGTCGACTTCGACGTGCGCGCTCTTGTCGCGCAGTAAGAAGTCCGCGCTGTAAAACGCGGCTGGACCGGAGCCAACGACGGCCACGCGCAGCGCCGGGCCAATCGGCGGCGCTTCAACGGCGTGAGGATCGGAATGAGGATCGATGTCCACGTAGCCCTCTCGGCAGCTCGCAACGAGCCGCGCTTTTCGCTCACAACGGAAGCCTAGCCGACTCAGGCCAACCCCCAAAACAGCACTCGGACGGCTGCATCGGCTTGACCCGACCGGACCCTGAGCCTAAAGTTTCACGAACTTTTGAAACCTCAAACAAGACTCTAATGTCCGCGTCCGCAGCTGAACCCGTCACGCAGGCCGAACTCGAAGTTGCCGACACCGTCGGACGATTGATGGAGTTTTGGGGTTTCAAGCGCCCGATGGGTCGCATGTGGACACTGCTCTACCTGTCGCCGACACCGCTCGGCGCGGCCGAGCTCGGCGAACAACTCAAGATGAGCGCGGGCGCAGTCAGCATGACGCTGAGCGAGCTCGTGAAATGGAGCGCCGTGAAGAAGAGCTGGCGCCCCGGTGAACGGCGAGATTTCTACGAAGCCGAGACCAGCATCGGTAAATTGGTGCAGCGCGTGCTCCGCGAGCGCGAGCTCGAACTCGTGCGCCAATTCGAGGACGCGCTCACGAACGCGGAGGCCGCGCTGCCTCGCGAATCGAACGCTCCTGATTTCAAGCGCGCGCGCGTGCACGAGCTGCAGCGATTGGCCAAGCTCGGCGAGGCGCTGCTGACTGCGCTCGTCGCCGGCAAAGTCGTCGATCCAACGCCCATTTTGAAGGTTTACGGAGAATGACCAGTGAGACGACCGCCCTCGTCAAAGAGGGATCCGGCGCGATGTTCGACGGCATCGCCGCGCGCTACGACTTGGTGAATCGCGTCATCTCACTCGGCATCGATCAGAGCTGGCGCAAGAAAACCGTCCGCGCGTTGAGCCTTGCCGAGGGTCACCGCGTGCTCGATCTCGCGACGGGCACTGCGGATCTTGCGATTCAAGTCGCGGAAACCGCGGCGAGCGTGCGCGTCACCGGGCTCGATCCCTCGGCGAAAATGCTGGAAGTGGGCCGGCAAAAAATCGCTCGTTCCGCGCTCGAACAGCGCGTCGACTTGGTGCAAGGCGATGCGCAAGCGCTGCCGTTCGACGCGAACACCTTCGATTCAGTCTGTATCGCGTTCGGCATTCGCAACGTGCCGGATCGCGCCGCGGCGCTCCGCGAAATGGCGCGCGTCACGCGGCCGGGCGGGCGAATCGCGATCTTGGAGTTGTCGGAACCGCGCTCGGGGCTGCTCGGCGCGTTCGCGCGGTTTCACATTCACACGGTCGTGCCGTACGTCGGCGCGCTGCTCTCCGGCGTGAAGGAATATCAATACCTACAGCGCTCGATCGCCGCGTTTCCACCGGCCGAAGAGTTCGCCACGTTGATGCGGGGTTCGAACTTGAACGTGCTCGGCGTCTACCCGCTGACATTTGGCGTGTGCCATCTCTACGTCGCGGAGCCAGGAAATCCGGCATGAGCGAGCGCGTGGAGTTGGGCGCGGCAAGCAATCGCGCGTCGGAAACGAGCCTCGACTTGAACGAGCTCGCGCGGTCCGTCGAGCAAACCCTCGATCGAGTCGCGGTCGGCGAGCGCGCGGCCGTGCTCACTTGGCCCGTGCCGCGCGTGCCCGGCGAACGCCTGCTAGCAGCGGCGAACGATGGCGACGCGCTATTTTGGGCCCAGCCCGGCGAAGCTGAAGTGTGCGCGCTCGGCGCCGCGTTCAGCTTGAGCGCGAGCGGCGGCGAGCGCTTTCAAACGATTCAACGACGCGCGAGCGAAATCTGGCCCACGCTCGAGTTCAGCGCCGCCGATCCCGCCGCGCCCGAACCGCGTTTTTTCGGAGGCTTCGCCTTTCAAGCCGGCCAAGCCAAGAGCGCGCTGTGGCAAGACTTCGGCGATGCGCGCTTCGTTTTGCCGCGGCTCAGCTACTTGAAAAATAACGACGGGGCGTGGCTCCGTTTGATCGTGCGCCCGAACCAGCTCGTCGGCGCGGAACGCGCGATGCTGCTCGAGCTCGTGTCCCGCGCGTTGTACGCTTTGTTCGGCTCGGCGCCGGCTGCTCCGCCGGCACGGGAGGTTTCGCGCGAGGAGGGCTCGGCGCACGCCTGGGCCAATCTCGTCAGCGCGATTCAGGATGAGATCGCCGCTGGTCGCGCGCAAAAAATCGTGGCCGCGCGGCGCCTGGGTTTGCGGCTCGATCGCGAGCTCTTACCGTCGCTCGTGCTCGCTCGTTTGCGCAGCGACGCGCCCGAATCGACGCGCTTCGCCGTGCGCGTCGGAACTTCGACGTTTCTCGGCGCCACCCCCGAGCGCCTGCTGCAAAAACGCGGCAACGAGCTCGCGACCGAAGCCGTTGCCGGCTCGATCGACACGGACGGCGCCGGCTCGGCCACGCGCTTGCTCGAAAGCAGCAAGGACATTCGCGAGCACGAGTTCGTCGTGCGCGAGATCTTGCGGCTACTCGAGCCGCTCACGAGCGAGCTTTCGCCGGGCAAGCGCGAGGTTCATCGCCTGCGCACGGTGCTGCATTTGCGGACGCCGATCCGCGCGCGGCTCCGCGCAGCGAGCCACGTGCTCGAGCTCGTCGCGAAATTGCATCCGACGCCCGCGGTCGGCGGCGTGCCCACGCGGGCGGCCATCGACTTCATCAGCGCGCACGAACCGGACGAGCGCGGCTGGTATGCGGGCCCTGTCGGCTGGTTCGACGCGGCTGGTGACGGTCGTTTCGTCGTGGCGCTGCGCTCGGGCCTGGTCAGTGGCAACCGAGCCGAGCTCTATGCCGGCGCGGGCATCGTGGAAGACTCGAATGCTCCGAGCGAATTCGCCGAAACGCGCTGGAAGCTAGCCGCGCTGCTCGGAGCGCTCGGAGTTTCTGGGTGACCGCGGCGCTCTTGACCGAATGGTCGCGGCTCTTGCTCGGTTCGCTTTCACGCGCGGGCGTCGAGCACGTCGTGCTGAGTCCGGGCTCGCGCTCCACGCCGTTCGCGTGGGCCGCATTGAAAGAACCGAAGCTTACCTGTCATTCGCTGTCGGACGAACGCGTGGCGGCGTTCTTCGCGCTCGGCCAAGCGCGGCTCACGGGCAAACCGAGCCTGCTTTTGTGCACCTCCGGCAGCGCGGCCGCGCACTACTACCCTGCCCTGATTGAAGCTTCGCTCGCGCGGTTGCCAGTGCTCGTTTTGACCGCGGATCGCCCGTTCGAGCTCCAACATTCGGGCGCGCCGCAAGCGATCGATCAAATCAAGCTATTCGGTGACAGTGCGCGCGCGTTCTTCGAGCTCGGTGCGCCCGACTCCGCGCCGAGCGCGCTGGCTGGCCTCGTGCGTCACGCGGCGCATGCGCTCAAGCTCACGCAAATTCCCGAGCCGGGACCGGTGCACCTCAACGTGCGCGCTCGCAAACCGCTCGAGCCGAGCGCCGCGCTCGACGCCGATTCGCTCGCGCTGCGAAAAGCCGTGGACGATCTGCTCGCACGCGGCACCACGCTTGTCGAACATTCGATCTCCCACGCGGACGTGACGCGACTCGTGGACGCTTGCCGTGAAACGACGCGCGGCTTGATCGTGGTGGGCCCGCGTCCGGCGTACACGCCGACGGCCACGCGCGCGTTGCTTCGACTCGGCGAAGCAACGGGCTTTCCGCTGCTCTGCGAGAGCGCGAGCCAACTGCGTTTCGGCCATGAACTTCCGAGCAAGGCCGCGCGCATCGATGGATTCGAGTGGATCATGTCGAGCGAACGGCAATGCGAACGCTTGCGCCCCGAGCTCGTGCTGAGCTTCGGCGCGCCGCCGGTGTCAGGCGCGTACGAGCGCTTTTTGGCGGAATTTCTCGGCGCGCGCTTCGTCGTTGCCGCGCATGGTTTTCCCGATCCGCACGGACTCGCGAGCGAGCTGATCTGCGCCGACGAAGCGGCGGTCGCCGAGCGCATTTCCGCCGAACTCGAGCGACGCCCCGCAGCGCACGCCGCGCGCGCGCCATTTACGCTTGATTGGTTGGCTGCCAATGCAGACGCTTGGCGCGCGGTCGACAGTGAACTTCGTCGCGAAACGAGCCTGCTCAGCGAGCCGCTCGCCATCCGCCGCGTGCTCGAGCAATTGCCGGATCCGTGCACGCTCGTGCTCGGCAACAGCTTACCGATTCGCGAAGTCGACGCGTACGCGCCGTGCGCGGCGCGCCGCGCGCGCGTGCTCTCGCAGCGCGGCGCCAACGGCATCGACGGCTTGATCTCCGGCGCGGCGGGCGCGGCGAGCCTGTCGCGCGAACCGACGCTGCTGTTGCTCGGCGACGTGAGCTTCATGCACGACCTCGGAGGCTTGGCCGCCGCG
>DASYCL010000675.1:0-2991 GCA_036500245.1 Polyangiaceae bacterium
CGCAGGAATTCGTCGTGCCGAGGTCGATACCAATTACGCGCTCCATTTCAAGCCTTTCCGATGCACGTGCTGCGCGGCGCTAAGCCTCGCCGCGTTTGAGACGTCGTATCCACTCTTTGATCGTATCATCCTTGGGTGCAAGCTGCGCGGCTCGCTCGAATTCAGCTAGTCCACTCTGTTTCATGCCTGCCGCGACGTAGATCCGCGCGAGCGTGACCCGACACTGAGCGTCCTCGGGTGCGAGCGCGACTGCGCGTCGCGCGTGTTCGCCGGCGCTTCTCAGCTCACGTTCCGCCATCAACCCGCAATAGGCCGCGCGCTCGTGAATACGAGCGGTGGGCTTGGCCTGCGCGACGCGTTGGTAAGAGGCCGCCGCGTCGGCGAATTTACCCTCACGCTCTTCGTACTGAGCGAGCTGCAGATAGTGATTGGCGACCAGGCCTCCGGCTTGCTCTTTCAGATCCTGCAGCCGGCCAGTTTGCGCTGGCTCGTCAGGCGCGAGACTCTCGGCGATGCGCAACGCATTGGAGGCAGCGACCGGGTCGTGCGTGGCGAGCGCCTGCTGCGCGGTCTCCAAGTAGCGGTCGACGTGTTGCTGCTTGCCTTGCGTGATGCGCTGCTCATAGCGTCGCTTGAGCTCATCGACGGCGTGCCCCTGCGCTTCGACCTTCGAGATGGCGGGAACACTCGGCCGCGGAGTTGGGCTCGGCGAGAAGGAGCGCCCGAGCTTGCGAGCCAGCGCGCGCTTGCGCTCGTCCGGGTCCAGCGGACGAACCGAGACGCGTTGACTGTTCGGCGACGCGTCCACGATGCGCGGCTCCGGGTGGAGAGAGCTGGCCGGTGCGATGGGCGGCGCCGAAAGCGCGCGCGCGTCGTCCTCGATTTTCTTGCGAATTGCGTCGGCTTCCGCCTGAAGCGCGCTCTCGGAAACACTGAATAGCTCGCTCGTCTTGCGCCGGGAGGCGAGGTACGCGTCGTATTCTTCACGCGCGGCGCCGCGCGTGAGCACGTCGTGCGCCTCGGTGACCCGCGAAAACACCTGCTCGAGCTTGGCCTTGAACGTTCCGAGGTTCTTGCCGAAGTAGCGATCCGGGTGAAACAGATTGACGATCTCGTAGTACGCGCTCTTGATGGCTCGCTTGTCGGCGCTCGGTTCGACGCGCAGGAGCTCGTAGTGAGTCGTGTGGTCGAGCTTGTAGTACGTCTCTAGGATCGTGCGCTTGCGCGCGTCATCGAGATCGGCCGCCTCGAGAAGTTCGTTCGGGTCATAGAGCGCGGCGGCCGGATGATGGGTCTCTTGCGGGCGACTCGCTTCGACGATCGGTCCGATGCGGAAGGCGCCTGAAGGCCGACTGGGCTTGCGTGGATTTCTACTCTCGCGCTCTGGCTCCTCGAAGCGCACCGCGCCGAGCACGCAGAGCTCTTCCAAGGTTTTGGCCACGGACTCGAGCGGGATGCCGGTCGCCTCGGCGATGTCCGCTTCCGACGCTTGCGCGTCGACTCGCGAGAGCACGAACGCTTCAGCCGGTCCGATCGGCAGCGCGCGTAGATCGACGCCTTCGACCAGTTTCGGGAGACGGCTATGTGAATGGGTCGCCACGTCGTCGGGTCTCGGCCCACAGGCAAACGTTTATAAGCTTAGCGTTGCCCAAGTTTTTTTAGCAATCTCGACCCGGCTCGATCGGCCAGGCTTCGAAATGGCTCGGAGTTGGCTTAGATTTGGGCTATGACGCGGCGCGTTACCTGCCGGCGGTCCCCGCAGGAGGGCTTTGCGTGCTCGCCGCCGGGGCCGAGTTTTGGATGACGGTGCCCTGAATCGCCATGGCTTCTTCGAACGCCGCGACCGCCAAGTGCTCCGCGGCCGTCGCGGCGACGGGGTCGGACGTCTTGAGCGCCTTCGCGCGTCGCTCCTGCACCAGGCCCTGAGTCTCGAACAAATGACCACGGAAGTAGCTCGGCTCGCGCGCGAGCTCGAGGCCGCGCGATACGTCCGCGAGCGCTGCGTCGAAATCGGCGAGCTGGCTTTCGAGGTCGGCCATGCGCGCCCGCGTGTCCGACAGCACCTCGCGCACCTCGGGAGCGAGCTCCGCCGTCTTGCCCTTTGGTGTGGGCCCATTCACGAGCTTGCTCAACGGCGCGACCGCGCCCTGCAGATCCTTGGCGTCCTCGCGCCCGTCCGCCAAATGGTGAGCGGAGCGCGCCAAGCTCAGGAAAGCGAGCAAGTCGGGATCGACGGGCGCGCCGGCGTCCCGCTCGTTGCAGCTCGGCGAATGCTCCATTTTGCAAGCGCAAAAGGCCAGGCAAAGCGCGACCTGCGCGAGCCACGCTAGACGGAAGCGCATCACCGCAGCCCCCAGGCCGCGTAGCGGTTGTCGCGTAGATCGCGGGTGCGCGCGTCCGCAATGCGATCGATGCGGGTCGACGTGCTGCCGGCGAAGGCCTCGCTGAAGAGCGGGGCCGTGCTGCGCGATTGCGCGAGATCGTGCAGGGCAGGCTCTGCCGCCGAACGATCGCCCGCCGGGGCCCACAGCGCGAACGCGGCCGCGGCCGCGAGCAGCGCGCTCACCCCGAACGACACGAAGTACACCTTGCCCGTGCGCGCTTTGCGGCTCTGTCGTGCGATGCGCCGCTCAGCATGCTCGGAAAGTGGAGGCGCGTCGTGCGCTGACTTCAGCGCGCGGGCGAGTGGCAGATCGCGGTGTTCGCCCTCGCCGGCCAGGGCTTTTCGAAAGCGCTCGCTCTCGGCCAGTTCCTCGGGGCTCGCCGGTGCGAACGGATCTTCCAGCGCGGCCTCGATCAGTTGCTCGAGGCGCGCCGGGGCGAGTTCACCGGGCGCCCACGCGGCGCGCAGCGCTTGCGCGAGTTCGTGCTCGAGCTCGGGCGGCAGCTCTGGCAATGGGTGCTCGTCTTCGGGGAGAGTCATTCTTCTCCTCCATCGGCGACGACCTTGCGCAGCGCTGCCATCGCCCGATGGAGTACCACGTCGAAGGT
>DASYCL010000676.1:0-6085 GCA_036500245.1 Polyangiaceae bacterium
GACGTGGTACCAGCGCTGCCGCCGGCCGAGCTATCGTCCGAGTCACTGCCACTGCAAGCTGCGAGCGCGGTCGCGGACGCTAAAGTCGCGCCGAACGCGAACGTCGCGGCGCGGCCGAGACGTGTCTTGGGCAGCGCCGGCTCGGGAGTACCGGCGAGATCGAGCGGCTGCGCGCAGAAGGGACATTCGGTTTCCGCAGCGCGGACGTGACGGCTGCATTCCGGACAGGGCACAAGATGACTCATCGGCTCGCCTCCACGTGCGGGTCGTCCTCGACCACGATTTCGAAATGAGAGTAGTCGAACGGCGATCCGGAAGCCATCGCCGTTTGAACGAGCCGTTCGCGCTTGCCGTTTCGCTGCATTTCCAGGGCGCGATGGTGACAGTACGGGTTATTGCCGGGCCGCCCGAAGAACACGTGGCTCGTCCAAGTGCAGCCGGCGACGCACTCCTCGGCGTAGTAGCAAGTGCGACAAAAGCCCCATAAATCTTCGACCGTGCGATCGCGGGTGTAACGTAGCGGCGCGCTTCGCTCCCAGATTTCGCGCAACGTGTTGTCGCGAATGTTGCCGCCCGTCCAGTCTTCGGTTGGTAGTGAGGGGCAGCCTTTGATCGCGCCGTCGGCTTCGATTCCGAGTGTGGAGCGACCCGCGCCGCACGATGCCATGTGGCCGCGCGGCAGCGTGCCCTTCAGCGCGCTCTCATAAGGTCCGAAATAGCCGATGTTGTTGCCGGGCCAAATTCGCACGCCGAGCTCGTCCGCGCGCTTTTTCAACGTGCCGAGGAGCGGAAATAGCTCGAGCAAATCGTACGGACGGAGCAAGACTTCGGGCTCGTCCGCGGCGCGGCCCATCGGCACCGTCATTTGCAGTTGCCAGCTGTGCGCGCCGAGCGCGGCAATCACTTCGAGGATTTGCGGCAGCTCCGGCATGCTCAAGCGATTGATTTGCGTGTTCGTCGCAACGCGCATGCCTGCGTTCTGCAAGTTCTGCATCGCTGCGAGCGCGGCGCGATGCGAGCCCGAGACACCGCGCAAGCGGTCATGCGTCGCTTCCACGCCGTCGATGGACACACTCACGCTGTCCATGCCGGCTTCTTTTGCGGCGCGCGCGCGTTCGGGCGTGAGCCCGCGTCCGCCGGTCGTCATCGTGGGCGACATGCCGAAGCGTTTGAGCTCGCGCACGATGTCGAGCCAATCGTCGCGCAGATACGCTTCACCGCCGATCAACGTCGTTTCGCGCACGCCGAGCTCGGCCATTTGCCGCACCAAGTCGAGGCATTCCGCGGTGCTGAGCTCGCTCGTTCGCTCATGGCCAGCGCGCGAGCCGCAATGACGGCAGGCCAGATCGCACTTCAACGTGATTTCCCAAACCGCGTAGATCGGCTGATACGCGCGATCTTTTTCGCGGCCCTCGAGCAGCGGCAACTTTCGGCGAGCCGGCGGCGCGTGCGGCGCGATCGGCAGCTGTCGCGGTCGCGGCTTGAGTAGTTCGGCCGCGCGCTCTTCCGGGCTCAGGGTGTCGAGCTTGGGCACGCCGCGAGGATAGCAGTGATTGGGGATCGTAGCGGTCCCCGGTCGTCCACTCGTCTTTGGGGTCTTAGGGTCTTTGGGGTCTTAGGGTCTTTGGGGGATGTTTTTGGCCCAGCGCGTGAATCAGCGCTTGGCCGCTCGCGCATCGAGCAGCGCGACTGGCGCCTGTTCGGTCAGTTCTCACGTGGCCGCCCATCTTTCTAGAACCGTGATCAGTCGCGCGAACCTGCTGGCTTTGTTTTATTTCCGGGCATTCGGCTGCCAGCCTTCGCGCGCGCTCCGGCGCGAAAAAGAGGAGACAGAGATTTCGTGCGCCAGCCAGCACCGCGCGTCACTTCGGGACGCGCTTCGCGGCGAGCGAGATCAGGGGGTAGCCGTGATGAAAGTCGTCGGTGTCGACTTCCCAGATCATGGCGCCGCCGAGGCCCTGCTCTTCGATGAAATCCAATTTTTGATTGAAGGACTTCGGGTCGTCGTAGCTGAACCAGACTTTGGATTTCTCGTCGTAGGCGTAGGGGACGTGCGCGTTGTCGTCCCATTCGGCTTTGGCGTGACCGCCGTTCAAGAGCTCTTGCATCTCGAAGTAGGCGATCAGTCCGGGCTCTTCGGTGCAATGTTGTTTCGGGCCGGGGCCGGTCGCGGGCGCGCCGACTTTGGCTTCGTCCACGCCGCCGAAAGTGTGGCCGTAGGTCGCCATGCCGACCACGAGCTTGTCCGCGGGCACGCCGAAGTTCTTGTAGATCGACACGCTCGCCGCGACGCCCGAGCCGAGCTCCGGATTCGGCGCGTTGTGTCCGGTGCGATGGTCCCACGCGCCCGCATAGTCGTAGCTCATCAAATTGATCCAATCGAGCGACGGATGCATCTTCGCGATGTCGTACCACTTGATGTACACGCCGCTCGGCGCAGCCACGGTGAAGAGCAGCTTGTCTTTGCCGGCGGGCACTTTCTCGGCTTCGAACGCGGCATGCACTTCGCTCAAGAGCTTGATGTAGTTGACGGTGTCGATCGCGCGCCCACCGCGCGTCGGCTCGGACGGATATTCCCAATCCAGATCGAGCCCATCGAAGCCGTTTTCACGCAGGTACTTGATCGCCGAGTCGATGAATTGCTTCCTGCCGCCTGGTGTCTCCGCCATCGCCGAGAAGATCCAGTCGTAGGGCGGGTCGCTGTGTGTCCAGCCGCCGACGGAAAGCAGCGCTTTGAGCTTGGGATTTTTTTTCTTCAGCGCGACGAAGTGCGCGTACTGCCCATCCGGGCCCAAATCCGACTTGTCGAACGGCGCGAGCTTGAACGTCGGGTGAGCGCGCTCGCCGCCGTCGACGCGCGCGAACGCGAAGTTCAAATGCGTGAACAGCATCGGATCGATGTCTTCGACCGTGAACTTGCATTTGCCTTCGCGGTTGTGGGTCCAATCCGGGAAATAGCCGACCACGCGCGCGAGCGGCTTGCGCGTCGGTTTTTCGGGCGCCTTCGTATTGCCGCCGCTGTTCGACGCGCTGGTCTTGCTCGCCGTGTTCGAGGAACTCGAGGCGTCGTTACTCGAGGTGGCGTTCGGCATGCTGGTGAGACAGCCGGAAACGAGGAGAGCGGACAGCAGGGCTGAAGGGCGCTTCATGACCGTATTGTGCGCGCGTCTCTCGGTCGAGGTCATGTCGATTTTTTGCCCAGAATATGTTTGTTTAAAATCACGAGCCGGGCGTGACGAGTTCGGGGGCGCGCGGACACAGCTCCGAGGTGGTTTCGAGCGTTTTAGTCGACTCTGGCGCGGCCCTCGAGCGGGCGCGGCAGAAGGCCTACGTGCGCCTGATTCCGCTGCTCTTCGTGAGTTACGTGATCGCGTACATCGATCGCGTCAATGTCGCGTTCGCCAAGCTCACGATGGTGAAGGATTTGCCCGCGTTCGACAACGACGTGATCGGCACCGGCGCGGGTTTGTTTTTTCTCGGTTACTTCGTGCTCGAAATCCCGGGCACGATCCTGGTCGAGCGTCGCAGCGCGCGCAAGATCATCGCGCGGATCATGATTTCGTGGGGACTCATCGCGGGGCTCACTGCGTTCGTGAAGACGCCGATGCAATTTTACGGCGCGCGACTCTTGCTCGGCTTGGCCGAGGCTGGGTTTTTTCCGGGCGTGATCATTTTTCTGACGCGCTGGTTTCCAGCGCGCGATCGCGCCCGCGCGCTGGCGTTGTTTTTGATGGCCACGCCGATCGCGCAAGTAGTGAGTCCACTCGTGTGCAATCCGTTGCTCGAGCTCGGGATGCGCGAAGTGGTCGGTGGCAAAACGGTGACGCACGCGGCGCTGTTCGGCTTGCACGGTTGGCAACTGGTCTTCATCTTGTGGGGCATTCCAGCGGTGATTTTGGGGATTCTGGTATTGACCCTGCTCGCCGATTGGCCGCGCGATGCCACTTGGCTCAGCGCGGACGAAAAGCTCGCGCTGCAAAGCGAAATCGATCGCGAACGCGCGGCGCTCGACCAACGGAAGCACATGACGCTCGCACAAGCGCTGCGTCAGCCGAAGGTGCTCTGGCTCGCGCTCGCGTATTTTTTCGTCGTGACCGCGAACTACGGCACCGAATTTTTCTTGCCCAGCATGCTCGAGAGCTGGTTTCACTTGAAGCTCGACACGCTGACCGTATTCATGGTCGTCCCGCCGATCGCGACGCTCGCCGCGCAATGGTTCGTCGGTTACAGCTCGGACCGCACGCGCGAGCGCCGCTTGCACACCGCGATTCCGATCGCGCTCGGCGCGCTCACGCTGGCGCTGACACCGTTTTCGCTCGGCTCGCTGCCGTTCACGATCCTCTTGCTCTTGTTCGCGCGCACCGGGATCAAGGCGTATCAACCCGCGTTTTGGACGTTGCCGAGTTTGTTTTTGAGCTCGAGCGCCGCGGCAGGTTGCGTCGGGTTCATCAACTCTTTCGGGAATTTGGGCGGTTTTGTCGGGCCGAAGGTGCTCGGTAAAGTCGAGCAGATGACAGGCTCATTTTCGGGCGGGATCTGGTTCCTCGCGGGCATGATGGTGATATCGACGATCATCGTGCTCACGCTCGGGCTCGGTAAGTCGGAAGGCGGCGCCACGCGCGCGGAGCCGAAACGCGCCGGCCACGCCGTCGCCTGAGCTTCGAGAGAGTCGAACATGGCAAACCCCAAAAAGAAACCCGAACAATTGCGGAGCCACCGCTGGTACGGCGCGAGCGACCTGCGCTCGTTCGGTCACCGCTCGCGCACCGCGCAGATGGGTTACAGCCGCGACGACTACATGGGTAAACCCGTGATCGCGATCCTCAACACGTGGAGCGACATCACGCCGTGTCACGGGCACTTCAAGGCGCGCGTGGAGGAGGTGAAGCGCGGCGTGTGGCAAGCCGGTGGATTTCCGGTCGAGCTGCCCGCGCTCGCGCTATCGGAGAATTTTCAAAAGCCGACCACGATGCTCTATCGCAACTTGCTGGCGATGGAGGCAGAAGAGCTCTTGCGCTCGTACCCCGCGGACGGCGCGGTGCTGATGGGCGGCTGCGACAAGACCACGCCGGGCTTGATGATGGGCGCGTTGAGCATGAATTTGCCGACCTTGTTTCTGCCGGCGGGGCCGATGCTGCCCGGAAATTGGCGCGGAAATAAGCTCGGCAGTGGCACGGACGTTTGGAAATATTGGGCCGAGCTGCGCGCCGGAAATATCAGCGAGAGCGATTGGCAAGAGATCGAGAGCGGCATCGCGCGCTCTTACGGCACGTGCATGACGATGGGCACCGCCTCGACGATGACGAGCGCGGTCGAAGCGCTCGGTTTTACATTGCCAATGGCTTCGTCGATCCCGGCGGTGGACGCGCGGCATCAACAAATGGCGACCGCGTGCGGGCGTCGCATCGTCGATATGGTGTGGGTGGATTTGAAGCCGTCCGTGATCGCAGATGCGAAATCGTTCGACAACGCGATCGCGACAGTGCTCGCGCTCGGCGGCTCGACCAATGCGGTCGTGCATTTGCTTGCGATGGCGCGGCGCGCGGAGGTTCCGCTTTCACTTTCGCGCTTCGACGAACTGTCGCGCCGTGTGCCGGTGATCGCCAATCTGCGACCTTCGGGGCAGTACTTGATGGAGGATTTTTTCTTGGCTGGCGGGTTGCCGGCGTTGCTCAAGGAGCTTTCGCCGCTGCTCGACTTGTCGCGACCGACGGTGAACGGGCGCACGCTCGGCGAGAACATCGAATCCGCGCGCGTGTTCAATGAAGACGTGATTCGCAGCTTGAATCAGCCGGTTTTCGCCGCGGGTGGCTTGGTCGTGCTGCGCGGAAACCTGGCGCCGAGCGGCGCGGTGATGAAACCCGCGGCCGCCGAAACGCGCTTGCTCAAACACGCGGGCCGCGCGCTCGTATTCGACAGCTATGCAGAGATGTCCGCGCGGATCGACGATCCGAACCTCGACGTCGACGAAAATTCGGTGCTCGTGCTGCGCAATGCGGGACCGAAGGGCGGACCGGGCATGCCCGAGTGGGGACAGTTGCCGATCCCGAAGAAATTGCTCGCGCGCGGCGTGCGCGATTTGCTT
>DASYCL010000677.1:0-1960 GCA_036500245.1 Polyangiaceae bacterium
CGAGCAGGAGCAAAAACGACGGCAAAGCCAGCGCGCGGCCCGCGACGCGCTGCACGATGCGATACATGCTGAACGCGCCGAGCGTCACGCAGACGAATTGTGCGATCGCCACGGCCCAGCCGCGCGCGTTCAGCTTGAGCAAGAGCGCGCCCAGATAAATGAACGTGCGATGGTAGTGCGTCGTGTGATGGGTGAACCAATCGGCATGCAAGATGCCGGGCTTCACCAACGCGAGCGACTTCACGAAGTAGACGAGCTGATTGTCGAAGCCGTAGTTGAAGCCGTAACTCGCCGCGAACGACAGCGCGGCGATCGCGACCAGCGCGAACTCGACTGCTCGGGGCAGCTCGAGTTCGTTCGGCGCACGGCGATCACCCTCAGTGTTCGGCATTTCTCGGACTTTTTCGCAGGATGTCGGGTGACCCGGGCTCGACGCCAGGGCTTATATCACGGGCTTTCGCGCGATGTGGTTCTCGCGTCGATCTCGACCTCGTGGTAATTCGGGCCTCTTAGCGCACGATGACCGAACTGAGCCACAGCCCCGAGCTATCCGTCGTTGCGCCGATGTACAACGAGGAGGGCAACATCGCGGCGTTCGTGAGCGCGGTGGAGGGCGCGATTTCGAGTATCGGCGTGGCTTTCGAAATCGTTTTGGTCGACGACGGCAGTTCGGATCAGACCTGGGCCCACATCGTCGAGCAAGCGAAGCTTCATCCTGCGCTGCGCGGCGCGCGCTTGGCGCGAAACTTCGGGCATCAAGGCGCGCTCTTGGCTGGCTTGAGCGAAGCGCGCGGCACGGCCGTGGTCAGCCTGGACGGCGATTTGCAGCATCCGCCCGAGTTGATTCCGGAGATGTATCGCCGCTGGCGCGAAGGCTATAAAGTGATCGCGACCGAGCGCACGGACGCCGAGGACACTTCGCTATTCAAGCGTGCGACTTCGCGCTGGTTCTATGGCGTGTTCTCCAAGCTCACCGGCGTAGCCATGGCGCCCGGCAACTCGGACTTTCGTTTGCTCGATCGCAGCGCGGTCGACGCGTTGCTCGAAATGCAGGACGTGGATCTGTTCCTGCGCGGCTCGATCACGTGGCTCGGCTTTCGCACGGTCACCTTGCCGTATCGCGCGAACAAACGTTTCAGCGGCACCACGAAGTACAGCTTGAAAAAAATGCTGCGCTTCGCCTCGGGCGCAATCCTATCTTTTTCAGCGGCGCCGCTGCGGATTGGGATTTGGATTGGGTTTTTGACCAGCGGGCTCGCTTTGGTCGAGCTTGGCTACATCTTATTTGCATACTTCACGGGCAGAACGGTGACCGGCTGGGCTTCGATGATGGCGTTCATGGCATTCATGTTCGGCATCTTATTCGTGCTGCTCGGCGTAATCGGCACTTACCTCGGAAAGATCTTCGAAGTGCTGAAGAATCGGCCGCGATTTTTGATCGGTGAACGCTCGGGTTCGGCGCCAGAGTAGCCGCCTGCGCTCAGCGATTCAGTGTGTATAGTTTGTAGCCCGAGGGCAGCGCTCGAAAAGTCGCGCTCTCGCGCAGGAAACGAGCGAGCGTTCCGCCCGGGTGGCGATTCAGGAGCACGTGTGTGACTCCGTACTCGGCGATGATGCGCCGGCGCAGGTCGTCGGCTCCGCTCGACGAGAGAAAAATCCCCACGGCTAAGTCGCGGTCGGGTTCGTCCGGAACGAGCGTGTTCGGGTGACGCAAGACGAGCACTTTGGGACCGAATGTCGGCAGTGCCCAAGACAAGTGTGTGTCCGCGAGCACGACCGCGTGCGGGCCCGCCGCGTCCGCGACGGCGCGCGCTCCAACCAGAATCGTGCTCGGCGCCCTTGTCGCGATTCTTCGGTTGTAGAGCGAGTCTTCGTACGCCACCCAGACATTGTGATACGTGAACACCGCGAGCGTAGCTGCGACCAGGCTCCCGGCGACGATTTTGCGCCAAGGTCGATC
>DASYCL010000678.1:0-1537 GCA_036500245.1 Polyangiaceae bacterium
CGAAGTCGGAACCCGGCTGGATTCGCTGACGAGCTTGTTTCAGGGACTCGATGAGCTTTCCGAACATCGGCGGCGCGCGCGGCGCATGGAGCAAGACAGCGTCGATTTCGCGGTGCACGTTTCCGAGTGGCTCAAGACGTACGCACCGGATTTGCTCGACCGCGCTCCCGACGTAGCCGCGGAAGAGCTCGTGCGGCGCTTTCAAGCGGCGGAGCTCCAGCGCGCCGAGTATGCGCAGATCGACGGGGATTTGGCCGAAATTGCGCGGGAATCCGCGGCGCTCGAAGCGCGCTCATTGCAAGCTCGAGCCGAGCTCGACTCGCTGTGCGCAGCGGCGCACACGAAGGATCTTTCGTCGTTGCCCACGATCGAAGAGCGTGTGGATGCCGCGCGCGAGCTGCAAGGCCGGCTCGATGCCGTCGAGGCCTCACTCGTACAAGACGAAGCGGCGCCGCTCGAGCAGTTGCTGGCCGCCGCGCGGGACGTCGATCGTTCGGCGCTGCAAGTGCGCCTCGGCGAACTCGAGGAAGAGCTCGAGCGCTTGGACGACGAAATCCAAAATCTAAACGCCGAAGTACGCGATCTCGACGCGGGCCTCACGCGCTACGCCGAAAGCGACGCGGCCGAGCACGCCCAAGGGCTCAGCGTACAAGCCGCGGAGATCCGCGAGCAAGCTTTGCGCTACGCGCGGCTCAAGTTGTCGTCCGTGGTGCTCGGGCGCGAGATCGAGCGCTACCGCGAACAAAACCAAGGACCCGTGCTGAAGCGCGCGAACGCGTTGTTCCCGCGGCTCACGCTCGGACGTTATCGCGGCATCCGCGTCGGCGTGGAAGAACGGCAAATTCAGCTCGTCCGCGATAGCGGCCAAGAGGTGCCGGTCGAAGGGTTGAGCGAAGGCACGCGTTATCAGCTGTATTTGGCTTTGCGCATCGCCAGCCTCGAGCGTTACCTCGAGCGCAATCCGCCGCTGCCGCTCGTGCTCGACGACATTTTGATCCACTTCGACGATGAGCGCGCGGGCGCTGCGCTGGCTGTGCTCGGTGAGCTGGCCGAGCACATGCAGATCCTATTTTTCACGCATCACGCGCGCGATCTCACGCTCGCCGCCGAAGCCGTGCCCGAGGCGCGACTATTTCGTCATGCACTGTCCGGGGCGCTGTTGAAGTAGCTACGGCCCGCCGAGGACTTGAATCTCGCCGGCCAAAACCATGGCGAAGAATACGTCCTCGTCCGCCGAGGTTTGCAGCGCATGTTCGGTGCCTTCGGCCATCACGTGCAAATCGCCCGGGCCGAAGTAATGGCCTTCACTGTCGTGGTAGCTGCCGCTCAAGATCAACACGCGCTCGAACGCCGTGTGACGATGCGAGGGGAAGGGCATGCCCTTTTTCATGCGCACGAAGCCGATGTCGAACCCGGCGACCGCCGGACCACCCTGTAGATGAAACAGCGAAACCCAGGGCAGGGGACCTTGCTGCCACTCGTTCTCGTTTTCCGCGCGCGCGAACACTTCGCGCAAGGCATCCAGGCTCAAATCGAA
>DASYCL010000679.1:0-6765 GCA_036500245.1 Polyangiaceae bacterium
GAAGCCCACTACACGGTCAATTCAGTCGCGAACGAGGATCACACCGGCACGATTCACGTCGCGGCCCACGTCGACATCGACGCGAGCATGATGACCCAGCTCGAAGACGTCACGGTCGACAGCAAGTGGAACCAGACCGGCGCCGGCCGCGCGGACATCACGATCAAAGGTGGCGATTTGCCCAGCTCGATCCCGGAAGTCGACGCGGTCGAGTGCTGGGGCTCGGACTTCACTGAGAGCTACTACAACGATAGTGTCGGTTTTGCGCCGACCGCCGGGAGCGCGAGCGCCTGCGTCGACGATGCCATGTGATACGCTGGCTCGATGACGGCGGAGCGGGCACGATGGCCAGTCAACGAACCCGTGCTCGCGCATGCTCCAGCTAGCCCGGAGCGTGCGCGAGTGGACGCCGAAATCGAGCGCCAATCGCGTGAGCGCGCTGCGCTGCCGCTCGTGATCGGCGGCGAGCGAGTCGTTTCCGACGCGCAGCAAGGGTTCTACGCACCGCACCGACACGCGCTCGAACTGGGCCAATTTTCGCTGGCTGAAGCCAGCCACGTCGAGCGCGCCATCGACGCTGCGCTGGCGCAAAAGTCGAGCTGGGCGGCGCGTGATTTATCGGAACGCGCCGCGGTGTTTCGGCGAGCTGCGGATCTGCTCAGCGGCCCATGGCGTGCGCGGCTGCTCGCCGCGACGATGCTCAACCAGAGCAAGACCGTGCACCAAGCCGAGATCGACGCAGCTTGCGAGCTGATCGATTTTTTTCGTTTCAACGCGTTCTTCGCCGAGCAGATTGCCGACCAAGAACTGATCTCGACCGCGACCGAGAAAAATCGATTCGAGCTGCGCCCGCTCGATGGTTTCGTGTACGCGATCACGCCGTTCAATTTCACGTCCATCGCCGGCAATTTGCCGACCGCGCCCGCGTTGCTCGGCAATACCGTGGTTTGGAAACCATCGCCGCTCGCGGCGCTATCTGCGCACTGTGTGCTCGAGTTGCTCGAAGAAGCCGGATTGCCGCCGGGCGTGATCAACTTGGTACAGGGCGATCCGGCGAAGATTTCGGCCCGAGTATTCGCGCATCGGGATTTTTGTGGGTTGCACTTCACCGGCTCGAGCGCCGTGTTCCGCGGCATTTGGCGGACGATTGGCGAAAACGTCGCGCGTTACCGCAGCTACCCGCGCGTGGTCGGCGAAACCGGCGGCAAGGATTTCATCGTCGCGCACCCGAGTGCGGACGTGAAAGCGCTCGCCGTCGCGATCGTGCGCGGCGGCTTCGAGTTCCAAGGCCAAAAATGCTCGGCGGCGTCGCGCGTGTTCTTGCCCAAGAGCATCGCCGCCAAGGTCGAAGCCGAGCTCCACACAATGGCTGGCGAAATCCGCGTCGGCGATCCGACCGACAGCCGCAATTTCCTGGGCGCCGTGATCGGCAATGCTGCATATACACGCATTTCCGGCTACCTCGATCGCGCCAAGCTCGATCCGCGCTGTCGCATCGGTTTCGGCGGCGGCTGTGACGATTCAACCGGCTATTTCATCGAACCAACATGGATCGAAGTTTCGGACCTTACGCATCCGCTCTTGAGTGACGAGATCTTCGGTCCAGTCGTGTCTTGTTTCGTCTACGCCGACGATCGCTTCGAACAAATTCTGACCGCGATCGACGAGAGCACGCCGTACGCGCTGACCGGCGCCGTGTTCGCACAGGATCGCGCGGCCGTGGATTTGGCGACGAATCGACTCGAAATGTCGGCCGGCAACTTCTACATCAACGACAAGCCGACCGGAGCCGTGGTCGGCCAGCAACCCTTCGGTGGCGCGCGGCTCTCGGGCACGAACGACAAAGCCGGCTCGGCTTGGAACCTCGTGCGCTGGGCATCACCGCGCGTGATCAAAGAAAATCTGAACCCGCCGCACGACTTCCGCTATCCTTTTATGACCAAATAATGGCGCCGAAATCGCGCGACGGAATTTTGCTCGTCGCTCACGGCACGGTGAGTGATCTGAATGATTTGCCGGCGTTCCTCGCGCGGATTCGCCATGGTCGGCCCGCGCCAGCCGGGCTGGTGGAAGAGCTGCGTCGTCGCTACGAGGCGATCGGTGGCTCACCGCTGTTGCGCGTGACGGAAGAGCAAGCGCGCGCGCTCGAAGAAAAGATTGGCTTGCCGGTGCTGCTCGGCATGCGGCTGTGGGAGCCGAGCGTCGAAAGCGCGCTCCGCGAAGCCGCGCGGCGCGAGCTCGACCGGATCGTGTTGGTCCCGCTCGCGCCCTTCAGCGTCGGAGTCTACGGCGCAGCGGCGCAGCGCTCGCTCACCGAGTTGGGCGGCGAGCTCGGCACGAGCGCGCCAGAGCTCGTGCTGTGCGAAGCTTGGGGCTCCGAGCCCGCGTTCGTCGAAGCTCACGCTGCCGCGCTCTCTAAGTATCCGGTGAAGGATCCGGATAGCGCCGTCGTGCTGACCGCACACAGCTTGCCGCGCGCGGCGATCCGCGCCGGCGATCGCTATCAAGCGGAAGTGGAAGCGTGCGCGCGCGGTGTCGCGGAGCGCCTCGGGCGAAGCGCTGAGCTTTGCTACCAAAGCCAAGGCGCCGATGGCGGTGAATGGCTCGGGCCGGATCTTCGTCAGACGTTCGAACGGCTGGCGCAATCAGGCGTCCGGCGTGTCATCGTTTCACCGATCGGGTTCTTGGCCGACCACGTGGAGACGCTCTACGACTTGGATCTCGAAGCGCGCGCTTGGGCCGAGGGGCTCGGCCTCGCGTTCGAGCGCGTCCCAGCGCTAAATGTTGCGCCGGGGCTGATTGCTGCGCTCGCGAACGTCGCCCGGCGAGCGCTTTCGTAGGCGCGCTGTAGGCGAGGCGCGGGGCTTCGGCTACGCTCGTAGCGTGTTGAGCTTCGCATGAAGTATTCGATTCCACCGCTTCGGCTTCGCATTCTCGGGCTGGTCTTGGTGCTCGTGCTCGGCGTGGGCTGCCCATGCGTACGCGGAGCCGTGAACGCGAGTCCGGGGCTCCGTTGGTGGCTGTTCTCGAACTTTGGCGCCCAGCGCATGTGTCCAGAAATGCTGAAGCACGGTGTGCCGCTGAAGCTCGTGTCCACGGGCAACACGGTCGGGCGGCTTTATCCGGACCAATGCAACTATCAGGTCAACGATCAAGCCCAGACCGTGACGCTGAGTTTCTCGGGCACCGGCTCGGCGTGGACGCCGATTGCCGGGCGCGTCGGTTTCTCGGTGGCAACGAGCGTCGAGTACGGCATGGACTTCTACATGACTGACGACGCGATTTACGTCTGGGGCAGGCCGCAAAAGATCCCGTACGGTCCCGATTTCAAGATCGGCGCGATCGAAAACAAGATCGTGAACTGGGCGGCGCAAGGTCCGGCCGGATACATGGCCTCGACGTTCGGATCACAGATCGCGCAGAGCCAAATCGCTAGCGGCTTTACCGTGATTCATTCGGACACGAGTGACGAGTTCGCGCTCGGGCAACTGCAGCCGCCGCAACATCCACCGCAGCCCTTCAATTTGCCGAAGGGCGGGCGCTACCAATTCATCAACGACACGACCGAGGTGCGCTCCGAGCAAATCGATATGCTCGGACCGTTCGAAGTGACGGAGAGCGGGCAAGCGTTGTTTTGCCGCTTTCGCTTGACTGGACCGAGCCTCGACGTGCTCGTGATTCGGCGCGGCGCGGGCGATTTGTGGCGCAGCGGCTTGCAGCTTGGCGCGGCGCTCGGGCCGCCACCCGAAGCTCCGCTCATGCAATTTCCGCTCATGCCTGGCCCCGAGCAACACCAAAAGATCCCGCTCCCGCCCGGCCAATACTACGTCGTGCTCGACAACAGCTCGAAGGTCGGCACCGTGAACCCGCCGTGGAATCCACTCGGCGTGGTCGGTGGCAATGTCGCGGTGGTCGCGCACGTGATCGAGCTCGGGGACGCCGGGGACGAGTTCTGAGTTTGACTTACTTGTCAGATCCTTAGATTTTTTTGCCCTGCGCCTGCACGGCGCTTGGCCGCTAGCGCTTCTGGCGACGCGACTGGCGCCTGTTCGGTCAGTTCTCGTGGGTCGCCCGTCTTTCGAGAACCGTGATCAGCCGCGCGCGTCAGTGGCTTTGTTTTATTTCCGGGCATCTGGCCCCAGCCCTTCGCGCGCGCTTGGGCGCGAAAAGAGGGGAGATGTTCACGAACGTTAGGCATTGTCTCTGGCCGTTCATCACATTTGTCCTTTCGCGCCGGAGCGCGCGCGAAGGCTGGCAGTCGAATGCCCGGAAATAATACAAAGCCAGCGGGTTCGCGCGGCTGATCACGGTTTTCGAAAGAGAGGCGGCCACGTTAGAACTGACCGAACAGGCGCCAGTCGCGTTCCTAGAAGCGCGAGCGGCCGAGCGCTGTGCTTTGCACAGGGCCAAAAAATCCCAAGGATTGGCTGAACACCCAAGTCTTGTCTAAACCCTCAGCTCAGCGTGCTTCGCTATCCGCGCTCAAAGTCACGCGCCAATCGACGGGTAGATCCAAAAATCCCTCGAGGCACAAGAGGTCGTACAGCTCTTGGCACATCACGTCACACGATTCACTGAACATGTGCGGATCAGTGAAGAACTTGATCGTCTCGTCCCGAAATTCTTGGTCTGCTTGGGTCAAGCGCTCGACCAGCTCGTCTCCGCAGAAGAACACCATTTGTTGCATGAACACGCGCTCCCACTCTTGCCGAAACGCCGGAAAGCGATCGACCAAGACTTTGTAACCGACGCTGTTCGGCTGCTGCGCGGTTTTGGCGACGCGCAGCGTGACCTTCGCCAATTGCTCGAGCCGCGGCGGCAGATGCTTGTTCACGAAATCGGTGAGCACGCCGGTGTAAACGGTCATCACACGATTGAGCTCGGGTGAGCGACGCGACAGGAACCCAACTTGTAAGTCTCGCTCCGTCTTCGCCAGCAGTTGAAAAGTGAGCTCGCGAATTTCGGGCGAGATGTACTCGAAGCCTTCGAGCTCGGCGCGGAGGCGATTCTTGTAGCGCGTGAGCACGTAGTAAACGCCTTGTTCGGCGTGGTGGATGATCTTGTCTTTGTCGCCTTTGGTTTTTTCGTGCAGCTCGCTTTCGAAGAAGAGCTTGGCGATGCGGCGGCTGATCGGCTTCAAAATGCGCGTCGCGTACTGGGATTCGGGCGAGAAGATCCGGCCGAGTAAATTCGTAAACGCGCGCAGTTGCTCGACCTCGCATTGTTCCGGCGAGTGCCGCTGCCCGAGCTCTTTGCTCGCGGCCGCCTGCATCGCCTTCAATTGTGCAACGACTTGAGCCGTAATCGCGTCGAGCTCGGGGCTGGTTTCGAGTTCGCTCTTGTAGTGCACGATGCGCGCTTGAACTTGCTCGTTCAATAGGCCGAGCGCTTCGAGCGCCAGGCTTTCCTTCTGGCCCTCCGACATCGGCTGCGGCGGCGGAAGCGGCGCGCGCGGAGCTCCAGCAGCCGCTGAGGGCGGCGGCGGACGGCGCAGCGGCGGGCCGGGTGGTCGTGGCGGCGGAGGCGGCGACGCTGCGTCAGTCACGAGGGCTCACGATACCTCTGCCCGTACGTGGTGTATACCCTTCGATCGGGAGAAACTCCGTAATGAGAAGATTGAATGTGGGCGCATGCGCGCGGGCACGCGGTGGCCTCACAGCCGCACTTTCTTTGGCTTGTTTGGTTGGCTGCGCGCGCGGGCCGAATCTGAGCGTCGATGGCTTGCCGCTGCGCAAGGTGGTCATCTATCGCAATGGCGTCGGTTACTTCGAACGCGCGGGCGAAGTCGACGCGGACGAAGTGCAGTTTCACATGCGTCAGCGCATGGTCGGTGATTTCTTGGCTACGCTCGCGATCGTCGAGCGCGGTGGCAGCTCCGTGCACGCAGCTTCGTTTCCACTCGACGTCTCGGGCGACGATCCGACGGCTCCCGATCCGCAATTCATGCGCATGCTGGACGCGTGGGATCACCCGGATCAAATTCCGGACTCGCGCAGCGTCGGCAAGAACAAGCTTCGCGACGTGACCTTGCGCCTCGACGGCAAGGAGCACGATCTCGCCGTCGGCTACGTCGCAGCAACGCCGGTGTGGCGGCCCTCGTATCGCATCGTGGTGCAAGACGGCGGCGC
This sequence comes from Polyangiaceae bacterium, assembly GCA_036500245.1. GTDB lineage: Bacteria > Myxococcota_A > Polyangia > Polyangiales > Polyangiaceae > PMG-095. The sequence goes on from DASYCL010000679.1 coordinate 6,129, forward strand.
GAGTTTGCAGGCCTGGGGCATCGTCGAAAACGTCTCGGGCGAAGATTGGAAAGACGTCGAGCTACAGCTCGTGGCGGGCGCGCCGCTCGCGTTCGAATCCACGCTCGGTGAGCCGGTGACTCCGCCGCGGCCCGTCGTGACGGACTCGGGTGAAGTGATCGCGGCCGTGCCCGAAGGCGTGACTTCGTTGAACGAACGCCAAGGGGGCGCCGTCAATCGTGTGGGTCCGCCGCCCGAAGCGCCGCCACCGCCACCCGCGCCGCCGGCCATGGAAGCTCCCACCGACGAACCGTCGCCGATGGCGAGCGCGCCTGCGTCAGGCAGCGGTGTTGGTCGCGGCGCAATTCGCCCAAGCCCCAAAAAATCAAAAGCCGCCGGCAAGATGGACCACGAGGAAAATATGCCTGCCGCCGGCGAGGCGTACGGCTACGGCATGGCCGACGACAAAGACGTGTCCGACGGAAGGCGAGTCGCGCTCGACGAATTGACGAAGAGCGAGATCAGCGCGCCGCGTCGGATCAGCGCGCTGGCCGCGGTCGCGGTCGACTCCGGTGCGACTCGCTATAGCATCCCGGTGCGGCTCACGATTCCGGACGCGAGCGCGACGATGGTGCTCTTGATCAATCAGCGCGTGCCC
>DASYCL010000680.1:0-10662 GCA_036500245.1 Polyangiaceae bacterium
AAACAGATGCCTCTTGGGGCGCGCCATGTGAGGAAAAGACTCGCGGCCCTGCCTCCGCCTCCCTGCCCGCGTCGGCCTCGGACCCGCGGCGGGGATGCGTTCGACGGCCCTCCGCATGGGGCTCAGGGAGGCTTTCCAGCCTGCCGGGAGATCGGCTCCGCAATGCCGGCCATTGGGCTGAATTTAACGATCCGCGCGGGCCTTGGAGAACCCCATTAAAAGAAACCGAAGCACCGGTTATTGCTTTTGTATTTACCGTATGTCTCGTGACCGTCCCTTGGGCCGATTGGACTCGCTGCGGAGGGTTAATTTCGGACACCAGACAGAGTCGGACACCCTGCTCCCGGGTTGCGCGCCCCGGGGCCCGTCCGCTAAGTGATCAGTAGGAGGCGGGTGCGACGCGCACCGCACGACATTGGATCCAGCCCCACCAGTACGAGCCCTGCACCTTTTGATCGCGATGCTGCCGGCCGCCTTTGCGGCCGTCTCTGCCGCGGCTAGCTGGGCGATCACCACCCTATCTGCTGCCCGGCGAGCCGCTCTACGCGATACGTTGGAGGGCGGCGCTCAGCGCGCGCTCGACCGCTACCTCGAATCCGGGCCCGTGATCGAGGCGCGCTGGCTCGTGATTCGCACCTTCGGGATCGCGATCAGTGCCCTGTTGGTCGGGGAGTCGTTGCCCGCGTGGCTCGGCAACTGGCGCCTCATCATCGCCGCCGCCGGGGCGCTATTGGCTTACGCGTTTCCCAGCGAAGTCGCCCGCCGGTTGGTCGCGCGGAAGGCGGACACCACGGCTCCGCTCCTGCTTCAAGTGCTGCGACCGCTCGAGTGGCTAGCAGCGCCCATCGCGGCCCCGATCGCTTGGGTCGGCAACTTGGTGCGCCTGTCGGCTGTTCCACCGCAGGCGCCGACGCCGGGCGTGACCGAAACCGAGGTCGAGCTGATCGTGAACGAGGGCGAGCTGAACGGCTCGCTCGGCCACGATCAATCCGAAATGATCCGCAACGTGCTCGATTTCGGCGATGCAACCGCGGGCGAGCTGATGATTCCGCGACCGCAGGTAACTGCGTTCGACATCAGCACGCCGATCGACGGCTTACTGCGGCAGATCGTCGAGAGCGAGCATTCTCGCTACCCGATTTATAAAGAGACGATCGACAACGTCATCGGCGTGCTCCACGCCAAGGACCTGCTTCGTTATGCGTTGGCCGGTAAGCAGGCGGATGTTCGGGTCGAGGCCATGCTGCGTCAGCCGGTGGTATTCGTGCCGGAGAGCCAGCTCGCGACTAGCGTACTCAAAGACATGCGCGCCGGACGCCATCACATGGCGGTCGTGATCGACGAGTTCGGCGGCTTCAGTGGCATCATCACGCTCGAGGATTTGCTCGAGGAAATCGTGGGCGACATCCGCGATGAGCACGACGTCGAAGAAGCCCCGATCATCGATATCGGCGACGGCAAGCTGATGGTCGACGCCAGCGTTTCAATGAGCGACCTGAGTCGGTATCTCGGCGCCGAATTACCCGAAGACGGCGATTACCATACGCTTGCCGGCTTCATCGTCGCAGAGCTCGGTCGAGTGCCGGAACCAGGCGCGACGCTGCGCGCGTTCGGCCTCGACTTCACGGTGCGAGAAGCCGACGAACGTCGTGTTTCGAAAGTCGAGATTGCGCGCATGACGCCGCCGGAATCGATTTCGCCGCGCTCGTCCTCGCGCATCACTGCAGCATAGGTTCACAAACGAACTTGGCCGGCAGGTCCGAAGAAGCTGCCGGCCAATTGTTGCGAGGCGAAACCCGCTTCAGCTCGGCGGCGGCGCGGCGCCGATTTGCTTGAGCTTCTTGGCCAAGTTCTGGCCGGCCTCGAGCAAACCCGTCTTTTCCTCGCCCGGCGTTTGGTCGCCGCGCAAGACATCTTCCAAGTCTTGCAGCTCGCGACGCAGCTTGAACAGCACGTCCGCGGGGCACACCGCGGCTTGCGAACCCGGGTCAACCGGAACGAACAAGCCGTCCTCACTCACCGGATTACCGCTCGTGTAGCGTTTGAGCACGGCTTGCTTGTCGCCCATCGGCACGTGAATGTCCGCGGGCCACTTCGCGTCGCCTTCGGGCTTGGCCAAGAACGGCGTGGCAACCGGTTGCATCGTCGCCCAGGGGCCGGCCGGGCCATTGCCGAGCACGACTGACCAACGCACCTGCGGCTTGGTCGATTGCTCCAAGAAGTCTTGCACGCCCTTCTTGTTGCCGGAGAGCACGTTGCCGAGCTTCTCTTTTTGGTCGTTCACCTTGTCGACGGCCGTGGAAAAGTCGATCAAGGAGGAAATCACGGTCGCGTTGAAGCGACCGATGCCCTTCCCGCTCAAGTCCGCGGCGCTGAAGGGCAGATTGATGCCGCCGAGCTTCGACACTTCGTCGTCCGGGAAGGTGGCCTTGGCGAGTTTTTCTTTCGCCGATTTGAGCACGTCCGCAAGCTCATTCGCTTTGGTGTTCGTGGCTTCCACTTTCTTGGTCAGCTCCGAAGCGCCTTCGACCGCGGCGTCAGCGCCCTTGTTGCGCTCGCTGATCCCGCCACCCGCGAAACCGAGTGCAGCACCCAAGCCCGCCGTGATCAGGCAGAGCACGAGCACCTTCGTGCGGCCCGATTTCTGGGCCCTGATGAACTCGTCGCTCATCTCGATTTTGATCGCGGCGGGCCGCGCCATGATCGGCGCGGCCTGCGGCTCCATCGCGCCATAAGGATTCGAGGCGTCGATCCGCTGCGCGGCTGCAGCGGCGGGCGCCGACGAACCAAAAGGTGGCGCCGGAACGCGGCTCGGCGTGCTCGGCAGCGACGGCTTCGGAATACCGGCCGGCGGCGGAATCGAGCCAGCTCCGGGTGAGCTGACGGTTTTTTTCCCGAGTCGCGATTTCAGATCGATCTTAGGCTTGTTATCCATCGGAGCTCGTCGCTACGCCGGGTTGGGACCGAGGCCCCAAGACATCGGGGTTACTGCGGAAAAGGGTTTTGCGCCCGGCTTTGAACCGGCCGGCACACTAGCGGCCCGCATCGGCGTCGGCAAGCTTCAAATCAGGCACGAAGCGCAAGTTCAACGGCAAGTCGCCACTCTCGCTAAAGCTTTTGCGCCGTAGCGCAGATTGGGCGCGACGGCCGGCAAGCAAACGTTGACCGGTCACAGACCAGATGCAACGCTTCGGGCCGTGAAAAAGCGCGTCGTGGTCGTCGATAACTACGACTCCTTTACGTACAATTTGGTGCAGTATGTCGAAACATTGGGCGGACAATGCGACGTCCGCTTGAATGATCGCGTCACGGTGGCGGAGATCGCCGAGGCCGCGCCGAGCGGCATCCTGCTCTCGCCCGGTCCAGGCGACCCGGACGACGCTGGCGTCACGCTCAGCGTGATCGAGAACCTGGCCGGCAAGCTGCCGATCTTCGGCGTCTGTCTCGGGCATCAAGCAATCGGCCAGGCTTTCGGCGGCAAAGTGGTCCGCGCGCCCGAGCTGATGCACGGCAAAACCTCAGGCATCCTGCACGACGGTCGCTCCGTTTTTCAGGGCTTGCCCTCGCCGTTCGAGGCGACCCGCTATCATTCGCTGATCGTGGAAGAAGAGTCTTTTCCGAGTGAGCTCGAGATCACCGCGCGCACCGAGAAGGGCGAGATCATGGGGCTTCGCCATCGGAAATTCGCGGTCGAGGGCGTGCAGTTTCATCCCGAATCGATCTTGACCGACCACGGTCTGCGTTTGATCGAGAATTGGTTGACGAGCCTGTGAGCGACGATACTCCGAAATTCAGCGACGTGTTCGCGGAGATGACCGGGCCCGGCGGCCTCTCGCCGAAGAGCGTGCGGCGCGTGTTCGACGTCATGTTCGCCGGCGCCTGGACACCGGCGATGATGTCCGCGTTTTTGGTTTCGCTGCGCCTGACCGGCAATGAGACTCCAGCCGTGATCGCCGCGGCAGCGAACGCAATGCGCGCGGTGATGATCCCGGTCGCGCATGATTTCCCGGTGTTGCTCGATACCTGCGGCACCGGCGGAGACGGCGCGGGGACTTTGAATCTATCGACTGGCGCGGCGTTGATCGCCGCTGCGGCCGGCGTGCCCGTCGCGAAGCACGGCAATCGCGCCGCCACCAGTCGAGCGGGCAGCGCGGACGTGCTCGAAGCCATGGGCATCGCGCTCGACGTGCCGGGTGCGCGGCAACACGAAGTATTGAGCGAAGCGCAGATTGCGTTTCTGTTCGCACAAGCGCACCACCCGTCGATGCGCAACGTGAACCCCGTGCGCAAAGAGCTCGGCGTGCGCACGCTGTTCAATTGCCTCGGTCCGCTCGCGAATCCCGCGCGCGCTTCACACCAATTGCTCGGCGCGTTCGACGACACGATTCGGCCGATTCTGGCCGCCGCGTTGCTCGAGCTCGGCACCACGCGCGCCTGGGTCGTGCGCAGCGAAGATGGGCTCGACGAAATGAGCCCGTTCGCGCCCACGCGCATCAGCGAGGTCGCGAACGGGCTCGTGCGCGAGTTCTCGCTCGCGCCCGAAGATTTCGGGCTTCCACGCAGCCCCGCGGGAGCCATCGCGGGCGCAGAACCTGCGCACAACGCGCGCGTGCTCGAAGCGATTCTGCGCGGCGAAGAGCATCCCGCGCGCGACGCAATCCTGCTCAACGCCGCGGCGAGTCTGGTCATCGCGCTCGGACTCGAGCCCAAAGCCGCAACCGAGCGCGCACGCGCCGCGCTGGCGTCGGGCGCCGCGCACGAAACCCTCGCGCGGCTGCGACGAGCGACGGCAGAACGCCGTCCTGCGCCGAACGTGTGAAGAGCGCAATGGCAAGCGATCGGGCCGGCGTTCTCGCGCGCATCCTCGCAACCAAGGCGGAGGAAGTGACGACGCTGCGCAGCCTGAAATTGCCGCCTGCGCCGGGTCCGCGCTCGTTCTCGCTGCGCAGGGAAAACCGAAAAATAAAACTGATCAGCGAGATCAAGTTTCGTTCGCCTTCGGCGGGCCCGCTTTCAACCGAGCTGTCCGTGGCCGAACGCGCCAAGGCCTACGAACGCGGCGGCGCCGACATGATCAGCGTTTTGTGCGACGCGCGTTTCTTCGACGGCGCGTTTTCTCATTTGAGCGAGGCGCGCGCGGCGACTTCGCTGCCGCTCTTGTGCAAAGAGTTCGTGATCGACGAAGTGCAGCTCGACGCCGCCGCGGCTTACGGCGCGGACGCCGTTTTGATCATCGTGCGTTGCGTCCCGGCCGATCGGGTGGCGCCGCTCGTTCAGGCGGCCCGAGCGCGCGGGCTCGCACCGTTCGTCGAAATCGTGAACGAGCAAGAAGCAACGCTCGCGCTCGACGCTGGCGCGACGCTGATCGGCGTCAACGCACGCGACTTGGACACGCTGGAAATGGATGCCGCGCGCACCGCGCGCGTACTCGCTTCACTGCCGAGCGAAGTGACGCGCGTCCATTTGTCGGGCATCGGCGCGCCAGCGGACGTACGAAAGGTGGCCGCATCGTCGGTAGACGCCGCGCTAATCGGCGAAACCTTGATGCGCCAAGCCGAGCCCGAAACGCTGTTGCGCTCACTCGTGGCAGCAGCGAGCGGCTGACGCAAAAATTCGCCCGCTTCGCCGGAGCAAGCTACGATGCGAGCGTGTCGCTCGACGGCCTGGTCGAAGCCTATTTGAATCATCTGCGGGTCGAGCGCGCGCTCTCGCCGCGCACGCTCGAAGCCTACGGTCGGGATTTGGCCAAGCTCCTTGCGTTCGCGGAGCAAGCCGGCATCGTGGATGCCGCCGAGATCGACCTAGGCGCGATGAGTAGCTGGCTGAGCTCGCTCGCCAAAGAAGGACTCGGCGCGCGCAGCGCGGCGCGCCATTTGTCCGCCGCGCGCGGGCTGATGAAATTCCTCGTGCGCGAAGGCACCCTGAGTTCGGATCCGACGGAGCTCTCCGCGCGACCGCGTTTCGGTCGCCGTTTGCCGCGCACGCTGAGCGAAGCCGACGTGTTGCGACTACTCGAAACTCCCGATACGAGCACCCTGCGCGGCCTGCGCGATCGCGCCATGCTGAGCGTAACCTACGCAGCAGGCCTGCGCGTGAGCGAGCTCGTCGGCCTGAGCCTGAGCGACGTCGATCTCGCGCGCGGCATCGTGTCAGCGTTCGGCAAAGGTGGGAAGCGACGCTTGGTTCCGCTCGGCGGTGTGACCCTCGACCACGTGCAGGAATATCTGCGCGCGCGGGCCGAGTTCGAAGCCGCGAACGCGTCGACGCGCAGCCGCAAAGTTGGCGCTGCGATTTTATTTCCATCCCCGCGCGGCGGCGCGATGACGCGCCAAGGATTTTGGAAAATCGTCGGACGCTACGCGCGCAGCATCGGCCTCCGCGGTCGTGTCTATCCGCATCAACTTCGCCATTCGTTTGCCACTCACCTGCTGACTGGCGGAGCCGATCTGCGCAGTGTACAAACCATGCTCGGGCACGCGAGCGTCGCGACCACCGAAATCTACACGCACGTCAGCCGCGATCACGTGCGAAACGCGCACCGCCGGTCGCATCCTCGCGCTTAGCGTAGCGCGCGCGAAGTCCGCGGAATTTCAGCTGCCAACGGGTTTTGCCGGACACGCGCTTTTGCGAGCTGTGCTACAAAACCTGTGTGTTTTTCTCCGTTCACGAGCCGCGCGCCACGAAAACTCCGCTGATCGTCGAAGTGCCGCACGCTGGGCTCCACATCGATCCGGAATCGATGGCGACGTTGATTGCGCCAGCGCAATCAATCGGTCGTGACGCCGACTTGTTCGTGGACGAACTCTACGCAGACGCGCCGGACGTCGGAGCGACGCTACTCGTTTCACACGTGAGCCGATACGTTTGCGATCTGAATCGCGCCGAGACGGACGCGGATCCTTCGACGGTCGAAGGCGGCACCGCGCGTTCGGCGCCGCACGGCGTGGTCTGGCGCGTCACGACGGACAACCGCCCCGCGCTGCTTCGGCCATTGCCGTTCAGCGAGCTCGAGCGCCGGCTCGACCGCATCTACCGCCCGTACCATCAAACCTTGAACGGTCTGATTCAAGCGCGCGTGCGCGAGTTCGGTTATGCGATCGTGCTGTGCGGTCACTCGATGCCGAGCCGCGGCCGCGAAGGGCACGTCGATCCCGGCCGCGAACGCGCGGACGTCGTGCCAGGTTCGCGCGGGCGCACTACCTGCTCCGAGTCGATCTTGCGTTTGATCGAGCGGCACGCGGCCGCGTTCCGCTTCAGCCTGGCCCACGATGAACCATACCGGGGCGGTTTTTCGACCGCGAACTACGGCCGTCCGCGCGAGCGCGTGCACGCCGTACAAATCGAACTGAGCCGCAGGCTCTACATGGACGAGCAAGCTCTCACTAAAAAACCACAAGAATTCGATAACTTGAAGCGATTTTGCCGCGGCGTAACCGAAGCCATTGGCGCTCTTTCGCTCGCAGCTTTGAGCTGAACCTTGAAGAGGCGTTCACCGTGAGCTAGGTTCCGCGCCCGAAATGGCCCGCAGTGAAATCACCGGCAAGCGCAAGCTGCATGCTCGTAACGTCTCGCACTCCAACATCAAAACTGCACGCTGGCAGCACGTGAACGTGCAGCGCCGTCGGCTGTGGGTTCCCGAGCTCGGTCGCCACGTCACGCTCAAGCTGACGACCGGCGATCTGCGCACCGTCGACAAGATCGGCCTGCTCGAGTTCGCGAAGAAGCACGGCGCCAAGGTCGCCTGAAAAGCGTGACCGGCGGCGCGCCGGCGGCCGCGAGTCAGCGACGCTGACTCTGCACTTCACGGCTCGTCGGATCGCGCATCAGCGACAAGCGCGCCGCGCCTTCGAAATCGATCGCGCTCGCGCCGGGTTCGGCTCGAACTTCGACGGGCACGCCGTCCGCGTTGCAGCGCACTGCGACGGGTGCGGGCGCCGGCAGCGCACTTCCCGGCTGTTGGCGCGGAACGCCGCGTTGGGTCGGCACGGCTGCGAAGGGTGCGAGCAGAGCCAAATCGTCGAGCTCGAGGCCATCCGACGGACGGAAGTAGGCGGCCGCCGCAAATACACCGCGCACGTCCACGGCACAGACCGCCGCGCCGATGCCGAGCTCCTGCGGCAGCGCGACGCCCGACCAACCGTCGGCCCAGGGGGCTTCCAGAAAGTCGGAGTTCGCTGCGTGCCGGATCGCCGCGGCGTGATCCACCTCGCTCACGCTGAAGTCGCTCTGCGTGACGAGGCCGCCTTCGCTCGGACCTGCTAGGCGCAAAAACGGACGCGTGAAGGCCTGCTCCGACAGAGCCGTTTGGCCGACCGCACGAATGCGCGCGAGCACCTCCGCGCGCGCTTCGGCACCCGCTCGCTCGGCGCGCAAAATCCCGGGCTTGACCAAAGCGCCGAGCGATTTGCCCCCGTCGTAAGCATAAGCCACGGCAGCGGCTGCCACGCTCGCCGGCACCGCGACCCGCGCGGCGGCTGGCACTTCATCCTCGGCCTGAAAACCGCGCGGCCGCTTCGTGCCGAGGCCAGGTTGACGCAATCGCCCGTCGAACGCGCGCCCGCCAGTCCCGATGCCGGCGACCAGTACCGTGAGTGGCGACAGCAGCACTCCCGAATAGCCGCCAGCCGCGGCAAAAAATCCGGCGAGCACCGCGCCGACCGCGGACCCGCCCTGCCCGAGCTGCGCTTGAGCGGCTTCCTCGGCCAATGGATCGTTCGAAATCGCGAGCGCGCGGGCTCTCATGGCAGAAGCTCCTGTCGCAAAACCTTCGCGGCTTGTTCTGCACCTTGTCCTTCGATCACGACGATCGCTTCTTCGCGCTCGGCGAGCGCTTCAGCGACGTGAAGCGCGACGTTCGAACGGATCTGCGCTCCGTCACCGAGTGCGAGTAGCCGCGTGTAGACGCAGTCGGTCTCGGGCGCTTCCGAGCGCGACACGTCGCGCACGACGTGAACGCCGAACTCTCCGGCGAACTCCTCGAGCTGTTCGTCCTCCCACACGCCGCGCGATTCCCAGGCGATTCGCCGTTCGTCGTGAGCGAGCAAGCCGAAGAGTTTCTTCAGGCGCTCCTGCGCGCGCATGCTCGGGCCGACGCTCGACGGCGTTTGTAAGAGCAGCCATTTGGCTGAGAGCGTTTCGGCGAGCTTGAGCGTGCGCGCGACGTCGAATTCGCTCGACTGCATTGCGCCGACGACCTTCGGCAACACGACGCTGAAGGCGAACGCCGCGGGCACGCGTTTTCGCCATTCGCCGACGCGCGCGCCGCGTGGCAAGTTGGTCGCGTCCGCGCGCAGCTCCAAAAAATTGAAACGCGCGGCGTAGCGCGAAATGTCGCCTTCGAGAGCACTCTTTCCAACGAATAGCTGCATGACGGATTCGGCTTAGTTAGCGAAGTGAAACCACTCGGTCGGGTGACGCAGGATGAACGATTCGATGCAGCGAGCGGCGGCCGCGGCGGCCATTCCTAGTTCAGGAGCGCTGGCTGCGCGCGGAACCAGAATGGGTGCTTCGACCGAAAACTCATAACGATAATAGCCAGCGCGGTGCGCAAAAATCGGCAAAATCGGCGCACCGGACAGCGCCGCTAACCGAAACGGCCCTTCTGGTAGCTGTTCCGGACCGCCGAACATTTCGACATCCAGCGAGCGACCGCCTGGTGCCCCGCGATCCAGCTGAATCGCCAGCACTCCGCCGCTTCGAACATGACGCAAGAGCGGCAATGAATCGAGCGGGTGCTCACCGACGTGGAGCACCCGTACGCCGGTGCGTTCGCGCACGGAGTCTTGCAACTGTCGCGCTCGTTCGTCCGGCTCCGCCAGCATCACGACCACGACGTCCGCGGAGAAATTTCGAGCGAGTAGCCTCGCCGCAGAGTCCCAAGGCCCGATGTGCCCGGTTGCGAGAATCAGGCCTTTGTTTGCGGCGAGCGCCGCCTTCAAATGTTCCTCGCCGTGCACGACGAGCTCCGTCTCGAGCGCGTCCCTGCGTTCGATGCCGAGCGATTCGGCGAAGCAAGCGGCGTAGCTCGTGAATGTCTTCACGACGTCGCGCTGTTCACTGACAAAATCACGCTGACCTTTGACGCGACGCAAATTGCGGAGCACGCGCAAACGAGTCTCCGGCAGCGCGAGCGCAAACGCGGTGCCGAAGAATTTCGGGCTGTGTTCGACGACGAAGCGCGGCCCGAAACGAGCGCCCGCATAGGCGAGTCGTCTCAGAAAGGCGCTGTCGGGGCGGAGGGCGCGAGCCAAGTAGCACGTTCCCGTGTCACGCCGAGGACGCTGCCGCAAGCCCCTGACCAGCTTTTCGTCGCGATTCGCGCTAGTCTCGTGTTCCAAAGTAACGATTCATTGCTGACACGCTACTTTTGGGACACGACACTTCCCCGCGGAGCGGCGTGAGAAACAGCGGGCGGGACAGAGTTAGCCATCGCTTCGACCGAAGCAGCTCGCACACACCTGGAGGAGCTGCTTCGGTCGAAGCGATGGCCGTTTGGGGGACACGACACGAGTCCGACTTGAGAACGCGCCGCGGAGGCACGAGAGTCGCGGAATGTCGACGGCTGGCAAAACGACCCTCGACGCGCTCTACGACGGCGCGATCTCGCTACGACAGCCGGCCCGCGGGTATCGCGTGAACGTGGACGCGATTTTGCTCGCGGCG
>DASYCL010000681.1:0-4021 GCA_036500245.1 Polyangiaceae bacterium
AAGAACGGCGGGCCGGTGCGCGTGTGACGGCGACGTTTCGCTTACAGCACGCCCGAGAACCACGCGATCGCCACGCCAATCCCAAAACCGATTAGCGTCGCGACCAGGGCGGGCCAGGCATTTTTGCTCGTGCGGCGGAGCGACGGCGCGTGGGTCAGGGAGCGGCGCTCTTGCAGCTCGGCCCAGCCGGCTTCGCCTGGTAGGGGCATGAAGTCCTTGCCGACTTCGAGTCGCGGTGTGCTCGCCGAGCGCGGAAAGCGCGGCGCGACCAAGATCGAATCGGTGACGCCGCGCGCATACGAGGCGACATGGATCGGCATCACCGAGGACTCGCGCGGTATGCGCTCCCTCGCCTCCGGAGTGGGTAGCACGGATGGTCCTGCTTCTTGAATCGTGATTTCGCGCGGTGATGCCACGAGCGGGATCGGATCGCTGAACATGCGCCGTTGCGGCCCGAGCGAGAGCGCGGCGGCCGCGTCGCTCACGAACGGGTGGAGCAGCTCGGCGAACTCTTCCGCGCTTTCGATGCGCCGGCGAGGTTCGAGCGAGAGCCCGCGTTCGACGATCGCGGCGAGCAGCTTCGGCACTTGTGGATTGGCCCGACAGAGCGGCACGAAATCGCCGCGCGCCACGCGATCGAGCACCGCACCCGCGGTCTTGCCGTCGAACGGGTCGCGGCCAGCGAGCATGGCGTAGAGCATCGCGGATGCGGAATAAATGTCGCTGCGCGCATCGACGGCTTCGCCGCGCGCTTGCTCGGGCGCGATGAACATCGGTGTGCCGCCAGAACCTTTCGCGCTCGTGCCGTCTGCCTCGCGCATTTGGCGCGCGATCCCGAAGTCCAAAACCTTCACGTGCGGACGATCCGGGCGCGGATGCGTCACCATCACGTTCGCGGGCTTCAAATCCAAGTGCAGAAAGCCTTGCGCGTGCGCCGCGGAGAGCCCGGCGAGCACTTGCAGCATCAACTCGCAGGCATAAGTCGGCGGCAGCGCGCCGCGGCTATCGATGATGTCTTCGAGCGTTTCCCCGCGCAGAAGTTCCATCACCAGATAGGGTACACCGTCCGGCGTAAGGCCGAGGTCGTGGATATCGACGACGTTGGCGTGCGCGATGCGAGCGGCGGCGCGCGCTTCGGACACGAAATGGTCGCGATGAGCCGGGTCGGCGAACGCGCCCGGATTCATCACCTTGATCGCGACGCGCTTGCCGACCACCAAGTGTTCGGCTTCGTAAACCGTGCCGCTCGAACCCGAGCCGATCTCGCGCACGAGCGCATACTTTCCGTCCAGAGCCGAACGCGACTCGAGATTCTTAGCGACCGTCATCCTCTCCGCAGGAGAGAACGGCAACCTCTGACCGAACTTGAGACGTTGCAAAACGCCGCCGAAGATCGCGGCAAAAACTCGGCTTTTGGTCGGAAAATGTCTCAGCGCGGGACAAAAGAAAAACGGCGCAGCGCCCGCTCTCGCGGAGGCTGCGCCGCTCTGTCACGAACGAACCCGGGCTACTTGATGTTGACTTCGCCTGCCACGCTGCCGGCTGCGCTGAGCGCGGCGGCGAAGTTGGTGCCTGCGGTCTTGATCGTATCGAGCATCTGCGCGCCACAGACCACGCCCTTGGCGCCGATGTCGCCCGAATGGTTTTCGGTGATATCGACGGCCGCGCTGGCGGCCACGGTTAAGCTATCCGTGAAGTTCGCGCCGCGCGCTTTGAACACGACGACGATGTTGGGCAGATTCTTCTCGAGCGATGCGATCGCGGCTTGCAGGTTCGTCTGACCCGTCGCATCGAGCGTGGCCTTGGCCGTCGCGGTCACCGAGAGTTGCGGTGGCGTGCACTCGGCCTTCGCACTCGCGCTCGCGTTGCAGCTGCCTTGGCAGCTCGCGTCCACCATGCAGCCGCCTTCGAGCTTGCCACCGGTGCAGCTCACGGGCGTGTAGTCGCCGCTGCACATGCCGTCGCACTTCACTTGCGCCATCGCGCTGCCGTGGCAAGCCGCGTCGCAATGACCGTCGCAGACGCCGGTGCAGCTGATTTTCGGGGCGTCCGCGTCGAGCGTGCAGGTGCCGTCGCACTGGCCGTTGCAGCTGCCATCGGCTTGAATGCCGGTGCCGGCCGCGGTCGCGCCGCCCATCGCGCCCGCGGTGCAAGTGCCGTCGCACTTGCCTTTGCAATCCACGGCTACCCCGCCCGTCGCTTTGCAGCTACCCGAGCAGTTGCCCATGCACGAGCCGGTGCACGCGACCGTCGCGCCGGCGGACGCAGTGCAGTCGCCGCTGCACTCGACGCTGAGCGTTCCGCCCGTGCACATCGGTGGATTGGCTTTGATGTCGCACTTCGCGTCAGCCGAGCAGGACGCTTGGCAGTTCGCGGTAGCAGTGAGTGACGCCGAGCACTGGGGTGGTTCGAAGTCCACGCTGATGCTGGTGGCGAGCGTGCCTTGCGCGCCGAAATCGCCGTGAATCTGGCCGGCGGCGAGCGTACACCAAGCGGTCAACGCGTCCGGGCCGGTCTTGCCGGCAACGGTCGGATCCGTGGGATCCGCGCCCAAATCGAGCGCGATGTTCTGACAAGCCGTGGTCACGTCGCCGATGGAACCGGTCGCGGTCGCGGAAAGATCAGACGCTGAATTGGCGAAAGCCGCGAACTCACCTTTGACGTTCGCGTTCACGCCGAAGTCGACGTTGGTCATGTCCACGCCAACTTGGAACTCCGTACAGCAGGCGGCACTCTGCGCGTCTTTGACGGCGCTACAGCCCGCTCCGAGCGTGGAGACGGCGAGGGCCGTAAAGGCAAGAGCAGTCAGCGGCTTCAAGCGATTCTTCAAAATCATGCGAAGGTCTCCTTAACGAATGCGTCGGGATCGGACCCACCACCACCATGCGGCACGCGCGTTCCCTGTTTCACTTTCCGACGTTTGTTCGAGCGACGGCGCAAGGAGTCTACAGCGGCGTTCGGCTGGACGGAACCAGGCATTAGCGCCACTGGGCCGGCGGCCGGCAACTAGTAAGCGCGGTAAACGCGCTCAATTCGCGGGCCAGCAACCGGTCTGCGGCGAAGACAACGACGACAAGATCCCGTTTTGGGTGTTCGCGCCGACGCAAATGCCAGTCGCTGATCCGGTCAGCGTCGGATCGTCTTCGCACAACATCTGAAGGCCGCTCGGCGAGATCGGACAGCCGCCGCCCGTGCACAGCCCGTTCGCGTCCGTCATGCCGTTGCAACTGCAGCTCACGCTGAAGTCGACGCACCAATGCTCGCCGGTGAAGTCCGATACTTCGCAAATGCTCATCGCGCCGCAGTCCGAATCTTTCTCGCACGGCTCGCAACTCTTGCCCCTGCCGACGCACGCCCCGAAGCGATGCGCGCAGGTCGCGATGCCGAGTGCGGGATCCCAAATGCCACATTCGGCGGCCGAGCCCCACGGGCAAGACGGATGTGTCTGGTCGCATGCTTGCGTGCAAATCTTCGCGCCGCTTTGATCCGCGGCGCAGATTTGGTTGGGGACTGCGAGGCAATCTGCGTCGCTTTCGCAACCGTTGCAGAACTTGCGCGGGCGGCACACGTTGCGCGTCACGCCGTGCGCTGCGCACTGAAACGGCTTGCCGGGCCCAATCTCGTCCGACGGCACGCACATGCGATCTTGCGGGGTGCCGGTGAGCGAGCAATCGTCGTTGCAAGGCGGACGCACGAGCGGCAGACACGCGAAGCCCGGCGCGCACGCGTCGTCAGTCGTGCAATCGTCCGTGCAGTAGGCCTGGAGGTCGCCGGCGCCCGCTCCGACGCAGAAGAAGCCGTTCTTCGTGTCGCATTCGGCGTCGGTGCCGGACGGGCAGTGCGTGTAGAATTGACCTGGATTTTGCGGCTGACTGAGATCGCAAAACAGCCCGAGCGTGCCGTCCGCGTCCACGCCGTCCAAGCATTCGCCGAGGCCTTGGCAATCGAAGTGCGAGCTGCATGCGAGACGACAGCTGCCGTTCACGCAAAACTCGCCCATGCTGGTCGCGCAGTCCGCGTT
>DASYCL010000682.1:0-4864 GCA_036500245.1 Polyangiaceae bacterium
CCGACGCGCAGACGCACCTCGAGGTATTTTATCGGCGTTACGGCTGCGAATTGATTCATCCGAGCGACGGCTATTTCTATCTACTGCCGACAAACGACCGCCTCGGGCGAAAGCATTTATCGGTGCCCGAGATGCTCGTGGGCCAAGCGCTCACCCTGCTCTACCTCGATCCGACCACGCTCGAGCACGGCGGCGTCGTCCAACGCAGCGACGCGCTGTCGCACCTCGCCGCGGTCATGGGTAGCGAAGCGCTGACCCGCGCGCTCAACCCAAAGAAGAAGCGACTCGACGAACGCGTCGCGCAAGAGACAGTGCGCGCGCGCTTCGCCGATGCGCTGCGCAAGCTCTCCTCGCTCGGCTTCGTGGAGCTGCTCGATGGCGAGAATCTGCGTTTGCGGCCGGGCCTTTTGCGCTTCGCGGAGCCAGTGCGCGGGCGCGGCTCACCTGCCGAAGCGCTCGAACGCTTGGTGGCACGCGGCGAACTCGTGCTCGGCGACGGAGAATTCGAAGCGGACGACGATGCCGACGAGCTCGAAGCCGAAGCCGAGCCGCGCGACGAGCATCCCGAGGTCGAACTGCCACCGGAGCTGCGTAGCGAATTCGACGATTTCGGCGACGCGGTCAGCCCCGCCGACTTTACTCCACCGGAGGACGAGGCGTGACCCGCGCGCGAGCGACCGCGCTCGCTCTCGTCAATTGGAAGGGCGTCTTTTACGAGCGATACCTGCTCGATCCGAACGTGACCGCGCTCGAAGGCGCGAACGGCGCGGGCAAAACCACGGTGATGATCGCGGCCTACGTCGTGCTCATGCCGGACATGTCTCGGCTCCGTTTCAGCAATTTGGGCGAAACCGGCGCGACCGGCGGCGACAAAGGGATCTTCGGACGTCTCGGCGAACCCGGAAGCTCGTCGTACGCCGCGCTCGAGATCACGCTGCCGAACGGCGACCGACTGCTCGCGGGTGTCGAGCTCGTGCGCAAGGGTGAACCGAGCGTCGAAGCCAATCCGTTCTTGATTTCGGGACTGAACCCGGACGCGCGCTTGCAAGACCTGTTCTTGCGGCGGCAAGACGGCGAAGACGAAATCGCGACCCTGAACGAGCTCGCTGAAAGCGCCAAAAACTTCGGCGGCGGCTTGCAACGCTTCGGCACGGTCAAGGAGTACTTCGCGACGCTATTCGAGCTCGGCGTGAGCCCGCTTAGGCTCAGTCAAGACGAGGATCGTCACAAGTTCAACGAGATGCTTCGCACCAGTATGACCGGCGGCATCTCCCGGGCACTCACCAGCGAATTGCGTGCATTTCTCCTGCGCGAAGAGACCGGCCTCGGCGATACGCTGTCGCGGATGCGCGGCAATTTGGATACTTGTCGGCGAACGCGCATCGAAGTCGGTGAAGCGCAGCGGCTGGAGCATGAAATTGCCGGCATCTACGAAGCGGGCCAAAGCATGTTCGCGGCCGCGCTACTCGCCACGCGCGAAGAAGCCAGCGAGCAGGCCCGCGCGGTCACCGTGGCGCGCGAGAGCGAGCGGGCCTTGGCGGGGGAGTTGGCGGACATCGAGGCCAGTTTGGCCGAGCGCGGCGAGCGTCACCACGCGGCGCTCGCGCGCGTTCAGAGCAACCGCGAAACCCTGAAACTGGCACACGAGAATCGAGCCAAACTCGGGCTCGCGCGTTCGCTCCGCGAGCAACGCCGCGCGCTGGAGCTCGAACGACAAAGCCGCGAAAGCGCCGTGAGCGCCGTGCTTCGAGCGCGGGACGCCGCAAACGCTGCGCGCTCGGCCCGCATGCAGGAGCGCGATCGCGCTCGCGACGCGCAGCAAGCGAGCGCACAGGGCTTAGCCGATCTGCAAAAAGGCCTCGACGAGCTGCATCGCAATGCGCATCGCGAACGGCGCGCGAAGACGAGCTTGGAACAGGCACGAACGCTGCTCGGCGACGCCTCGTTCACCGTGAGCGCCATCGACTCCACGCTCCAGCACGCGGACAGCGAGCTCGGCCGCATCGACGCCGATCGCCTCCGGCTGGCTCGCGACCGCGAACTCGGCGAACTGCGCCGTTCAGAGCATGAAACGGCAATGCGCGCGCTAACGACGATCGCCGGCGAGCAAGCCGCGGACAATTCGTACGAGCACGCGCAGCGCGAACTCGTGCGGCTGGCACGCGCAGAGGCGCAAGCGAGCCGCATTCCGAGCCTGAAAGTCGCGCTCTCGGAAGCCGAAACGCTCGCCGCCCGTCAAGCCGAGGCGCGACGCAAAGCGAGCGACCTCGGCTTCGAGCTCCTGCCGAGCACGACAGAGCACGATTTGAGTGCCGCGCTCGCGAATACAGAACTCGAACTTCGCGCCGCTGAGTCGAAGGCGCGC
The DNA here is from genome assembly GCA_036500245.1 of Polyangiaceae bacterium. Classification (GTDB taxonomy): domain Bacteria; phylum Myxococcota_A; class Polyangia; order Polyangiales; family Polyangiaceae; genus PMG-095. The sequence goes on from DASYCL010000682.1 coordinate 2,366, forward strand.
GAGAACACGAGCGAGCGTGCGCAAATTCAAAGCAACCGCGAAGCGCTCGAAGCCGAGCAGCGGGAGCTCGAGTCACGCGCGGCGAAGCGCTCCGCCGCATGCGCCGTGCTCTCCGGCATCGAAGCGAGCACGGAGCCATGGACTTTCGCGCGCGCGCAGGAGCTCTCGCTTCGGTTCGAAACAGAGCACGAGCGGCTCTCTGCGAGCGATCGCGAGCTCTCGCAAAAGCGCGACGCGGTGCTCTCGCTCGCGAATCAGCTCGACGCTCAAAGCGGCCCCTTCCCGAGCGAGCTGCTCGAATTGCGGGACGAGCTCGACGCCGAACTCTTGGCGCAGCGCTTCGACGACATCCATCCCGAGCGCGCCGCCGCGCTCGAAGCGGAGCTCGGACCGCTAGTGAACGCGCTCGTCGTGAGCGATCCCGCGCGTGCCGCCGCGCTCGTGGCCGGCAGACCAAGGACGTCCGAGAGCGTCTGGCTCGTCGCTTCGGACGCAAAGCTCGCGCTCGGTTCGAGGGTCGATGCCGGCGCAACGGACGTGGTGAGCGCGCATGATTTTGGTTTGCGCGTGACGCGCGTGCCGACGAATTCCGTGCTCGGCCGTCGGGCGCGACTCGAGCGTGCCGCGACATTGCGCACCGAAGCGGGCGAACTCGAGACACGGCTCGAAAGTTTGCAGCGACGCGCTCGTCGCCTCGAAGCGTCGTTGCGCGAGCTGCACCCGCTCGCAGGGGACGAGAGCATCCTAGGCGGTTCACCGATTGCTCCCGCGCGCGAGGCAAATCTCGAACAGCTCGCGACAGCGCGCGAGCGCGAACAAGCGCTCGAAGCCGAACGCAAAGCCTTGCTCGCCTCGGTCGCCGAGCGCGAACCGCGAGTGATTGGGCTCCGCGCGTTGCTCGTCGATGCCTTCCTCTTGCAGAGCAAGGATCAGCGAGCGAGCGCTGCTCAGTTGGCGCGGGAGCTCGCCGAAGCGGAAGCGGATTCCTTGGAGCTCGAACGTGTTGCCGCCGCGCGAAGCGCGCTCGAGGACACGATCCAGGCTTTGCGCTTCAGCGCGCGGATCGCCGGGCCGAGCGACGCAATCGAGCACGAGCAACGCGAACTCGACCGCGACCGCGACCGCTGGTTTCGCATTCGCGAAGTGTTGCTCGAGCTGCGCGAGCTCGAGCCGGCGCTCGGCTCCAATGCCGCCGAGCGCGCCCTCGAAGGCGTTGCACTCATTCCGGCTCTGGAGCAACAACACGAACAGGCAAGCGAGGCATTGGTTCTGGCCGAAGCACGACTCCAGGAAGCCGAGCTCACGCGCGAAAACGCCACGCTCGCATGGCAGCACGCGGACGCCGAGCGGATGGCTCTCGACGCGCAGTGCACGCGGCTCGACGCGGAGCTCGCGCGATTCGGCGCAGGCGACGACGCAGGCTGGACGCTCGCGGGCGACGAGCAGGCCCTGAGCCATCTTGCCACCGAAGCCGAACGAGAGGAACGGGAAGAACGCGAACTCGCGACGAGCATCGCGCTCGCACATGAGCGCAAGCGCGACGCCACGAAGCGCCTCGATGCCGCATTCGAAGCGCTAAATCGACTGGAAAAGCATGCCGAACCGAGTGAGACAATGTTCCTCGAGCTGTGCACCGACATCACTCGAGGCGCGTTTGCTTTGCCCGAACACGCGACGCGAGCGGTGCTCGACGCGAAAGTGTCGCATGCAAGCCCCGAACTCTGGGCGGATGCGCGTAGCAAACGCGAACTCTTGTTCGATCGCTTGAGCACCGTGCGCGGCAGCGGCGAAACGATGAGCGCGCTCAAGGAGTTGCTCGGCGACGACGAGCGCAGCGCGCGCGGCACCGCGTACCTCAAAGCCTGGTGGAAAGCCCGAGAATTTCTGGCGAGCCGCGTGCCCGCTCAAATTTCAGACGTTTCTGATCCGCTCGAGGCGCTCGAACGTTTGCGCGATCAATTGTCCGCGCTCGAACGCCGACTCGCGCGCCAAGAAGGTGACTTGCGCGTCGCGTCCGAGGACATCGCACGCAGCATCGAGGTGCAGCTGCGGCGAGCGGGCAGCCAAGTCCGACGCCTGAATCAAGGCCTCGACGGCATTCAGTTCGGCAGCATTCGCGGCATCCGCGTGCACGCGGAACGCGTCGAACGCATGGCGCAAGTGCTACGCGCTCTCGCCCAAGGCGACGCACAAGAGCTTCTATTTCAGCCCACACTCCCCATCGAAGAAGCGCTGAACGAAGTCTTTCGTCGCTACGCTGGCGGACGCGCCGGCGGCCACCGCATTCTCGACTATCGCGAATACGTCGAGCTCACGGTCGAGATCTTGCGTCACAGCGGGGAAAGCTGGGAGCTCGCCAACCCAACGCGACTCTCCACCGGCGAAGCGATCGGAGTCGGCGCGGCCCTGATGATGGTCGTGCTCACGGAGTGGGAACGCGACGCGAATCTACTACGCGGCAAGCGCGAACACGGTTCGCTACGCTTTTTGTTTTTGGAT
>DASYCL010000683.1:0-6623 GCA_036500245.1 Polyangiaceae bacterium
GACGCAGCCGCGCGCGAGTCGGCTTCGCTGCTCGAAAATCCGCGCACGCGCTTGATCGATCCGTCGAGCGCGCATCGCGTCGATCCTGCGTTCGTGTACGGCTTTCCCGAGTTCGCTCCGGGCCAGCGCGAGCGCGTGCAGCACGCATCTCGCGTATCGGTGCCCGGCTGTCACGCGAGCGGCTTCGTCGCCGCGCTCGCGCCGCTCGTTTCGCGCGGACTCGTGCCGAAAGATTATCCGGTCTCCGCGCACTCGCTCACTGGCTACAGCGGCGCCGGCAAAAAGACGATTGCCGTGTACGAATCCGCGACCGGCGAAGCGCGCGAACGCCTGCGCGGCCCGCGTCCCTACGCGCTCGGGCTCGCGCACAAGCATTTGCCGGAGATGCGCCACTACACTGGTCTCGACGCGGCGCCGTTCTTCGAGCCCGTGATGGGGGATTTCTACAAGGGCATGCTCGTGTCGCTGCCGCTCTTCACGCGGCTCTTGCCGAAGAAACTCACGCCGCGGGACGTGCACGAAGTGCTCGCCGGTCACTACCAAGGCGAGCGCTTCGTCGTGGTTCAGCCGCTCGACTCGACTTCATTGCTCGACGACGGTTGCCTCAGCCCGCTCGGTTGCAATGACACGAATCGCCTCGAGCTGTTCGTGTTCGGTCACGACGAACAAATCTTGATCGTCGCGCGCCTCGACAACCTCGGCAAAGGCGCGTCCGGCGCCGCCGTGCAATGCCTCAACTTGATGCTCGGTACCGACGAAGCAACTGGGCTCTGACGGTTTCTAAGACACCGCAAGTCGCGGAGGGCCCCAAAAATCTGGGCTGGCGTCCTCTGAAACCTCTAGCCGTCTTGGCGGTGTCTCTCTCACTTGTCCGCGGGGGTCACCACGATTTCGACGCGGCGATTTTCGGCGCGGCCGTCCGCGCTGTCGTTCGGCGCGACGGGTTTGCTCGAGCCGAGGCCGTCCGCCGTAATCTTGTCGCTCGGAATGCCTTGGGTCACGAGGTAGTCGCGCACCGACTGCGCGCGTTTGAGCGAGAGTGTCTGATTGTCGGTCGCGTTGCCGCGCGAGTCCGTGTAGCCCTGCACGACGATCGCTTTGAAGCCCTGATCTTTGAGCGCCTTGGCGACTTGATCGAGCTTCTCTTTGGCGATCGGCAAGATGTCGCTCTTGCCGGTCGGGAACAACACCGAGCCCGACAGCGTGATCACGACGCCGCGCGCCTCTTCCTTGACCTTCGCGATTTCTTGCAGGCTCGCCATCGCTGCGGCGGCGCGCTTTTCGGCTTCGGCGCGCGCGGCTTTTTCGGCGGCGAGCTCGGCCTTGGTCTTGTTCACGTCTTGATTGGCGGCTTCGCGCGCGCGCTTTTCGGCTTCGAGTTGCTCTTTCGTCTTCTCGAGGCCCTCCATCTGCGTGTTCTTGAAGTCCTTGTCCGACGCGGCGCGCTTGCGTTCGGCTTTTTCGCGGCCGCCTTCGGCTGCCGCGATCTCCGCGCGACGCTCGGCAATGTACGCGAGGTCCTTCGTTTTCTGCGACGGACCGTCGTCATCGAAGCTCTTTTGCGCCGTGTCGAGCGAAGTCTTGGCCGTGTCGAGCTGCGCGGGCGCGAGATCCGTGGCCGGGCCTTTGGCGGCTTCGGCGTAGGCGGTGCGCGCGTCCATCAGCTCTTGCGGTGCCTCGGCTTTGCCGCACGCCGCGAGTGCGCCGGCGAGCACGTACAGCGCCGCGAGCGAAGAAAAAGATTTGGTCATGGTTCGAATCGTCCGAGTCCTCACTTCGCGATCTCCTTGCGCAGCTTGCCGACCTGTTCGGATGCTTCACTCGCGTCGCCCTGGGCCTTGCCTTCTTTGGCGAGAGCGAGCGCGAGCTCGGCGTCCGCCTGCGCGCGATCGAGCGTGCGCGCAGCGGCTTCGTTGTCGCCGTCTTTGATTTGGGCCTGCGCTTTGTCGATCTGGTCTTTTGCGAGCTTCAAGTGAAGCGCGGCTTTCGGATCATCGGCTGCGCCGCCGACTTCGGCGCCCTTCACGTCCGCTTGCGCCGCAGTCAGCGAATCCTGCGGGACCGCTGCGCCGCCGCAGGCGAGCAGCGAGGAACCAGCAATGCACGAATAGAACCAGGTTCGAACCTTCATCGCGCCCGAGTATATCGAATTCACCCACCGTGCAAAGCACCGAAGGCTTACGACTATCGCCATGCACGGAAATGAGTCTGACTGTTCATCAGGTCTTCCGGATGTTTGTGCCCTGCGCTAAGCACAGCGCTTGGCCGCTCGCGCTTCCAGCAACGCGACTGCCGCCTGTTCGGTCAGTTCTAACGTGGCCGCCCGGCTGTCGAAAACCGTGATCAGCCGCGCGAATCTGTTGCTTTGTTTTATTTTCGGGCAGGCGAGCCCAAGCCTCGTCTGGCGCGACCGCCCGCGAGATGTGAAGGGCCTGACTATTCATCACATCTGGTCCCTTCTTTTCGCGCCTAGGCGCGCGCGAAGGCTGGCAGCCGAATGCTCGGAAAATAATGCAAAGCCAGCGGGTTCGCCGGGCTGATCACGGCTTTACAAAGAAGGGCGACCCACGAGAAGTGACCGGACAGGCGCCAGCCGCGCAGCTACAAGCGCGAGCGGCCGAGCGCCGATTCACACGCAGGGCCATTAAATCTCAAAGATATAGTGAACCGTCAGGCCCCACTACCCACGCATCTCCAGCCCCCGCTTTTGGCTCACGGTTTCTTGAAGCGCAGCACGAAGCGATCGGAAGTGCCACGGCGATCGCCGGCTTCGCGCGGTGAGTCGTTCCAATCGCGCGTATCGCTCGGATTTTTCAGGAACGAAGCTTCGGCGTCGAGCTTGAAGCCGTTTTGTTCCACCTCGGCGATCAGCGTTTTCTCGTCGATGCGATGAAATGTTTTTACGTCCGCCAGGCCGTCACCCGGCTTCGCACTGTGATCGACGATGCCGTACACGCCGCCGTGCTTCAACGATTTGAAAACAGCCTGGTTCATCTTGTTGCGGTCGGCACCGAGGTGCACCGTGTCGTGATAAAAAAGTACGATCAGGACCGCGTCTAGATCGCTCACCGCGGCTGGCAACGGATCGTCGAGCTCGCGATCTTCGCGCACGACATTCGCCATCACCGGCTTCGACAAGCGCGCCGTCCACGGCACGTTCGCGAACTTCTCCAAGATGAAGGGCGAGTTCTGACCGTAGACTTTGCCGTTCGGCCCGACCACGCGCGCCAGCAATTCAGTGGTGTAGCCGCCGCCCGCGCCGATCTCGGCGACTCTCATACCGGGCGCGATGCCGAAGAAGGCCAGCATTTGTGCGGGCTTTCGCCCAGCATCGAGCGCGCGATCGTCGGCACTGCGATCGGCTGCGTTGACTGCGGCCGAGATGTACGCCGGAATTTCGATCAGCCCGGGCGGTGTGGCGGAGCTCGCCGGCGCGCCGTTCGGGCTCGCGGCGGGCGGCGCCTCACGACTGCAGGCGAGGACTAAGGCGAGGGGAGCGAAAGCGAACATCGTCCGGAGCGACATGGCTCGGACTATTGGGCGAGCGCTGCTCGCTGTCGAGAGGGCCCGCGCCGGATTGTGCTCTGCCTCAGTGCACCACGAACGACAGGCCGGCAAAAAGCACCAACCCGAGGCCGAACCCGATCAGCACATTGCGAATCAAAACCTTCGTCATTTCCCCGACTCCGTCCACCCAAGTACCCTCGGTTTCTCGCCCCTCGCTCATTGGTAGCAGTCGGCTGGAGTTCCGCCAGTGCGCGTGAGTTTTTGCGCGTAAAACGCGGGCAACCGTCGCGCGAGAGACACACCGGGACAGATCGCCGCTGCGCGATTTCGCGCATGGGACGGAGCGCGTTTACGCGGTGGACGCGCCGCGACGGCCTGGCCGACGCCCACCCAAAAACAAAAAAAGACACCCCGCCGAGTTTCCTCGACGGGGTGTTAAGACGAGGCGCGGCGCTCGCAAAGAGCCGCGGCGCGCTCAGCTCTTCACTTGATGAAGAGCATCTCTTGGTACGTGGGGAGCGGCCAGATGTCGTCGGCGATGACGCCTTCGAGCGTGTCGACTACGTCGCGAACCTTGAGCTGGGCGGACAAGATCGAGTCGCGGAAGTACTTCGCTTCGTCGAACAAGCTCGAGGCGCCGTGATGCGCCGCTGCTTTTTCCAGGCCCGCGATCGCGCCACCGAGATCGCCGATCAAGCTCGAGAGCTTGGTCAGCGTCGTGGTGTCGCCCGTCACGCCGGCGGCTTTGGTCGCCGCGACGTTTGCCGCGAGCTCGGTCTGGTAGCGAATCGCCGCGGGCAAGATTTGCTTCTTGGCGATTTGGAGGACGAGGTTCTTCTCGACGTTGATCGTCTTCACGTACTGCTCGAGGAAGATCTCGTAGCGGGCGTGGAGCTCGCGCGGCGAGAGCACTTTGTACTTCTCGAACACGGCGATCGCTTCCTTGGTTTCGTACTGCGGCAGCGCTTCGATCGTGGTCTTGAGGTTCAATAGGCCGCGCTTTTCGGCTTCCTGATGCCACTCTTCGGTGTAGCCGTTGCCGTTGAACACGACGCGGCCGTGCTCGGTGTAGATCTCTTGCAAGACGGCTTGGATCGCGCCGTTGAGCGTCTTGCCCGCGCCGACGGAGGATTCGAGCTTGGTCGCGATGTAGTCGATCGAGTCGGCCATGATCGTGTTCAAGACCGAGAGCGCGATGCCCGGCGCTTGGCTCGAACCGACCGCGCGGAACTCGAAGCGGTTGCCGGTGAAGGCGAACGGGCTCGTGCGGTTGCGGTCGCCCGCGTCCTTCGGCAGGTGCGGCAGCGAATCCACACCGATGGTGAGCTTGCCACCGAGCTTCGACGATTTCGCGCCGCCGGCCTTGATTTGATCCCAAACGTCCGACAGCTGCTCGCCGAGGAAGATCGAGATGATCGCGGGTGGAGCTTCGTTCGCGCCGAGGCGGTGATCGTTCGACGCCGAAGCGATCGCCGCGCGCAAGAGGCCGCCGTGCTTCGACACCGCGCGGATGACCGCGCCGCAGAACACGAGGAACTGCGCGTTGTCGTGCGGGGTCGCGCCCGGATCGAGCAGGTTGCCCTGCGTCGCGTTGCCGAAAGAAAAATTCAGGTGCTTGCCGGAGCCGTTGACGCCCGCGAACGGCTTTTCGTGCAAGAGGCACACGAGGCCGTGCTTTTCGGCGACGCTGCGCAGCGTCACCATCACGAGCTGCTGGTGATCGGCCGCGATGTTCCCGCCTTCGAACACCGGCGCGATTTCGAACTGGCCGGGCGCGACTTCGTTGTGGCGCGTTTGCACCGGGATGCCGAGCTTCAAGAGATCGCGTTCGACCTCGAGCATGAACGCGATCACACGCTCAGGGATCACGCCGAAGTAGTGATCTTCGAACTCTTGGCCCTTCGGCGGTTTGGCGCCGAACAGCGTGCGGCCCGCATTCAAGAGGTCGGGACGCGCAAAGTAGAAGTTCTTGTCGATCAGGAAGTATTCCTGCTCGCAGCCGGCGAACGAAGTGACCGGCGCGACGTTCTCGTGGCCGAACATTTTGAGCACGCGAGTGGCTTGCGTGTTCAAGGCCGCGGTCGCGCGCAGCAGCGGAGTCTTGGTGTCCAGCGCTTCACCGGTCCACGACACGAACGCGGTCGGGATGCAGAGCGTGACGCCGTTTTGTGTTTCGCTGATGTACGCGGGGCTGGTCACGTCCCAGGCGGTGTAACCGCGGGCTTCGGCCGTCGCGCGGATACCGCCGCTCGGGAAGCTCGACGCATCGGGCTCGCCTTGGATCAGCTTCTTGCCGCTGAACTCGGCGATCGCGCCGCCTTCGCCGTCCGGGTTGAAGAAGCTGTCGTGCTTTTCGGCGGTCGCGCCGGTGAGCGGGTAGAACACGTGCGCGTAGTGCGTCGCGCCGCGAGCGAGCGACCAGTCTTTGAGCGCGGAGGCGACCACGTCGGCCGTCGCGGGATCGAGCGGCTGGCCCGCTTCGATCGTCTTCTTGAGCGACTTGTAGACGTCCTTCGGCAGGTGCGTCTTCATCGCGGCCAAGCCGAACACGTTGCTGCCGAACAAGCTGCCCGACGAAGTTTCCTTGTAGTTCAAGCTGGGCGAGCTCGACTTGAACGCCGAGATCGCGGAAATCGCCTTTTGACGAATCGTTTGACCGCTCATTTTTTTCCTCTTGATGCTGGCTTTTCGGCTGGGAGATGACCGAAGGGCGTTCCATCTACAGCTCCCCGTCTTTCGGCACAACTACGACAATGTTTCTTCCATGTTTCGTGATTTCCCGCCGTATTTCGGCTCGCGAAACGGCACATTGGGCGGCTTTTCCGCGGTCAATATGAGTTTATTATGCGTTGCGTCACGCGGATTTTGCGGTCGTTGGCCTGGCGCACGTAGGGTTCGAGACGCGCGGTGTTTCGCTCCGTCTCGCGATAGTTCGAGCGCCCTCCTTCAGGAGTCCTCTTCGAAGTTGCACACGCAACTAAATCCCTTCATCACATCTCCTTCTCTTCTTTCGCGCCGGAGCGCGCGCGAAGGTTGGTAGCCGAATGCCCGGAAATAATACAAAGCCATCGGGTTCGCGCGGCTGATCACGGTTTTCGAAAGAAGGGCGGCCACGT
>DASYCL010000684.1:0-41188 GCA_036500245.1 Polyangiaceae bacterium
CGGAAGCGGCGAGTCGGGGGGCAAAGCCGGCGCGGGCGGCAACGGCAACCCAGCCGGCGCCGGTGGCGCCGCAGGACGCACGGGCAGCGGCGGAACGGGAACGACGGGTGGCACCACGACCGGCGGTTCCGCAGCTGCGGGCACGACCGGAAGCGGCGGCACGGGCGCCGCAGCAGGTTCCGGCGGCACCACCGCGACGACTGAGTTGATCGACGATTTCGAGGATCGCGACTTGGTTCTGTTGATGATCAAGAAGCGCAACGGTCCGTGGTACGCCTTCAACGACGGCAGCAAAACCGACTCGCAAACTTTCGGGATCGCGTTGCTCACTGACGCTGACGCGCGTAGCGGCAGCTCGAGCACCGCGGGATTGCACATGACCGCTGCATCGGGCTTCACGGGCTTCGGCGCGGGCTTCGGCGCGGACTTCGTCAACACCCAAGCCAAGAAGGTGGCGTACGACGTCTCCGCGTACAAGGGCGTGCGCTTCTACGCGAAGATTGGGTCCGGCGCTCAGAGTGCGATGAAGGTGCTGTTCCCAACTACCTACTCGGATCCGATGGGCGGGAAATGCAACGACGCCGTCGCGATGATGGGTTGTAACGATCACCTGTTCGAACTCGTCACCTCGATCACCACGACGTGGGCCGTCTACGAAGTCGATTTTTCGGATCTGACCCAGCAGGGTTTTGGCTTGCCGCAAGCCTCGCTCGATCCGACCAGCGTCTACAGTGTGCAATTCACGTTGTCGACCGCCGCATTTCCCGCGGACGTCTGGCTCGACGACATCTCTTTCGTGCTGAAGTGAGTGCTAGCGCGTGATTGCGTAGGCGAGCGCAGGGATATCGAAACTAGTCGACAATTTCGAATCGTCCGTCGTCGTGATCGGGATGGCGCGGACGGCTGCGCCTTTGGCGTCGAGTGATCGAGCGTGCCATGCGGCGCGCGGCAGCCTGAGCGTGACGGGAATGAACTGCGCCAGTGCCGGCCCGGCGCCGAGCGGCCCCACAGTTTGATCAGTCGCGTTCGGGCGATGCGCATTCTCCGCGCGACCGGCCACATTGAACAGCAGGCGGTGCGAATCGCGCAGCGGCAGGCCGTCCAGTGCGACTAAGGTCGCGCACGCGAAACGATCGGCGAAATTGCCAAATTCGAGGCTGAATTCGCCGAATCTCAGCGCGCTTTGCGCGACCGTGCCGCAAACCAATTTCAAACCCGGTGCGTCGACGCTGAAGCGCGGATGCTCGCCTCGCGATTCCCAATAGAGCTCGCCCGAATCACTCCCGATCGCGCCGGTGACGTGCAACGCGTAGGAAGCAGTCACGCTGCCGCCTCCGTCCCGCAGGGTGATGCCGATCTGCCGCAATGCCGCCGCGGTCTGCGGCACTCCGTTCATGTTCCAGAGATTCGGTAGAGCGTTCTCGGCGATCGGCAACGCGAGCGGCTGCTTTGGCACGAGTAGCTCGACGCGGCTCGTTCCGGGCGCGACCAGTCCGCCGCGGAACGCGGTCGCCGCGGCGGCAACGAATGCGAGCTTCGTCGGATGACCTGCGAGATCGAACACACCGTTGATGCGCGTCGGTTCGTATTCGCGTTTTTGATCGGCGTAGCTGAAAGCGAACAACGCGTCCCAATCCTGCAAGCCGGCAACGCCGACCAGGAGCGGGAACATCTCCTCGGCGTAGTCGTTGGGCGTGGCGACGGCGTACTCCGAGACACTGAACGGCTTACCGAATACGCGGTAGCTGGCCATCACGCCGAGCGTTCCGCCGTCGGCGGCCGTCACTTGCGAGCTGTTTTGTAGCGACCAGGTCACATCCTTGCCGCTGCCGCTCGAACGCGGGTGATCCCAAAAACCATGCACGTCGACGAAGTCGCTCAGCTCGGCTTCGCGCAATACTCCGGCGAGACCGCCGAAGCTCGCTTGGCTGTCGATCAACATGGAGTGCAGTCCGAGCTCGCCGCGAACGAAGCCGGCGAGCTCCTTGACATTGTCGAGCTCGACCTTGCGCAAGTACTGGACGTAGTCTGCGCGTGCAGCGTCGGATGCTTGGAACGTCGGCAGTACCGGCTTGGCTTCTTCGAGCGCGGGTCCGGGCGCTCGCAGGCCTTCTGCGGTGCGCTCCGCGAGCCAGGGCGCGTAGCCTTTTTCGAGCTCCGCGCGATAGCTCGCGGGCGCATCATCGGGACTTCCGGCCCACGACGGGAAGATCGTGTCCTCGTTGTCGAGTTCGACGTAGAGCAGCGCGGGCTCCGCGCGATACGGAAGCTTGGTCTCGGCGTTTTCGTGACTCAGCAAACGCCGCGCACGTTCGCGCTGGGCAGCCAAAAAAGATCGATCAAAGCGATCAAGCACTTTTCCTTGCGGGAAGCGGGCAAGGGCTTCCCCTTCAAGGCCGGAATACCCGCCGAGCGCGTGCAGCGTAAACGTGAAATAGAGGCCTTGAGCCTTCAACGCGGCCGCAAAGTGATCGAGTTTCGCGACTGACTCGGGGGCAAGCTCTCCCGTTTCGCCGAACAGCCCGTGTTCGACATCGAGCCCCAGAAGTCGCACTGCGTTGAAGCCGAGCTTCCTCAAGTGCTTCGCGAGGCGGGTCGCGGTTTCTGGATCGGGAAAGCACGCGACACCCGTGAGGTTGACGCCAAAAAAACGCAATCGCGTTCCGCGATCGTCGACGAAGTGTCCGAGCTCGGCATGCACGAAACCGTGCGCGCCTGCGGGTTCGGCATTGAGCGATGAAAGATCGGTGAACGTGTGCTCGTCATCGAGCCCGCTCGGCTCGACTTCGAACAGCTGGATCTCAGGGGTTACCGGCGTGGCACCCAGCCCGGATACTGGAAATTTCTGCTCAGTGTGGCAGCCGAAAAACAGCGCGGATGTGAGAAAAATCAGTCGCGCGCTGTCTGCTACAGAGATTGCGCGAGCGCTATGACCGCGACTATGGTGGGCCGCCCCGTGCGCTCCGGGTCGCTCAATTTGCCTAAAATCATGCTCGAACATCGTCGCTTCGCTGCCTCAGTCAGACGCCTCGTGAACCCAACTCATTTGCGCAGAACGATCATCGGCTGCTCGTTGTTGCTGCCGGCTGTCGCGCATGCGGGGGCGAAGGATCAGATCGCCACCAAGCTCGCGAACCAAGCGATGCAGACGGACTACGTCGGAACGCAGTTCAAAAAAGCCGAACAGAAGCTGAAAAAAGCGATTCAACAATGTGGTTCGTCCGCGTGTTCGTACGACGTTGTCGGCAGGCTGCACCGCGATTTGGCGACAGTCTACATCGGCGGCACGAACCAAGTCGCCAAAGGAAAAGCCGAGCTCAAGCTCGCGCTTCAGGCGAACCCGGATCTGCAGCTCGACAACGATCTCGCCACACCCGAGCTGAAGAAAGACTTCAAAGCGCTCGGCGGCCACGAGCCGAAGCACGAAGACGAAGACAAGGACGACAGCGACGAAAAGCCCGAGAAACCCGCGGCAAAGGACCAAGATAGCGAAGCGGGAGAGAACGAGGAAAAGCCGGCTCCGCCGCCGTCGGAAGAGTCGTCGAGCGGCGCGCGGAAAAATTGGGTGAGCATCGGTTTCGAGCAAGATTTTTTGGTTTACTCGTCGACCAACGACGTCTGCGCCACGAATGGCATCCCGGACTCGAATCCGCCGAGCAATCAGATTTTTCCGGAAGCGCCCGGATACGCGTGCTTCCAGGGCGGCTCGCAATACGGCTATAGCGCGGGCCAAACGATCTATCCGAACGCGGGCAACCACGTCGGCGCCGGCGTCGGCGTTTCGACCTCGAGCGTGCTGCTTGGCTTCGATCGCGTGATCGGTTCGAATTTCAGCGTCGGCGCGCGGGTGGGCTTCGCGTTCGGCGGTGGACCGCAGACCCTCGACGGTTCCAAGTTCCTACCGCTGCGCCTCGAGATTCGCGGCAACTACTGGTTCGGAAATGATCCGTTTGCGAGCAGCAGCGTGCGCCCCTACGTCGGGCTGTCTGCAGGCGTGGCCGAGCTCGATGGTCACGTGCCAGTCGAGTACTACCAGGATGCGGCCGGCTATAGCGCGAACAACAAGGGCACACTCGACGCTTGGCGTCGCGCCGGAAAAACGTTTGCAGGCTTGGGCTTTGGTTTGATGGTTCCGATTGCGGGTAGCTCCGGCATCGTGCCGGAGCTGCGCGTGAAAGAAATGTTCGGCTCGAGCTCGTTGGCATTCGACGCTTCGCTCGGCTACGCCTACGGCTTTTGAACGGCAGGATTCAGCGCAAACAGTTCGCTCCCCGCGCGCCATACGCCGACGGTTCCTGGAACTAGTACCAGGTTCGGTCTTTTCGGCGCGCTCAAGGCACGCTTCGACGCGCTGCGCTGCAGCGCATTCGCCGAGGCCTGGTCGCGGCAGTCGGGCTGGAACCGATACCAGAAAACTGCCGGCTCGTGGAAAAATTTCGCTCAACTGCAGCCGTGTCAGGCTACTTTCGCGCTCGGTTCATCCGCCCATGTCGTGATCCGAGCGGCCGCTGGGCTGCGAAATCCCGCAATGTGAAATCGGTTCCAGGTCTTGACGATTCGTGGTGACTTTGACCGCGGTTTCGGTTGACAGAAACGTACGGGGAGAAGAACATCGTTGCTCGAGCTCGCGCCGCGATTCGCATGAACTCAGTCGGCCACGTCGACGGTGAACGAGCCAAGTGAGCGAACGCTCGATTTTGGAGTGACGAACGCGATGAAGGCAACAAAGACGAACGTATGGATGCTCGGTTTGGCTCTCAGCGCTCTGGTGATCGGACTCGGTTGCAAGAAAAAAATCTCCGCCACCTCCGAAGACGTAAAGAACTCGCCGGAAGGGAAAGCCTGTCCCGCGAGTGAAGGCATGATCTCGGACGGCGAAGCCAACAGCAACCAGATCAACCCGATCAAGGGTCGTGGTGGCTATTGGTACACCTTCGTGGACTCGAACGGTTCGACCATCACGCCGACGGCTGGCTCGCAAGGCGGCACGTTCGCGATGTCGCCGGGCGGTGCCAAGGACACCAAGTACGCTGCGCACATGACGGGCCAAGTCGGAACCGCGGATACGGTTTATGCCGGCATGGGCTTCAACTTCGTGGACCCGAAAGGCCAATACGACGCGACTGCGTATAAAGGCATCTCGTTTTGGGCCAAAAAAGGCCCGGGATCGACCGGCAACGTTCGGCTCAAGTTCCCCGACTCGAACACCGACCCGGACGGCAAAGTCTGCAAAGAGTGCTTCAACGACTTCGGCATGGATCTGCAGCTGACGGATCAGTGGACGCAGTACGTGATTCCGTACGTCGGGATGACGCAGATGAAGGGTTGGGGTTCGCCGCACACGCCGGGCGTCGACACGTCGAAGGTCTACGGCATGCAATGGCAGGTGAACGAGAAGGGCGCAAAGTTCGACATCTGGGTCGACGAGATTCAGTTCACGGGTTGCCCGTGATCCCCAGTTGATGCGCGGCGCGTGCACGAGGGCGCGCCGCGCTCAGCGCGGAGTCGGAGACGAAGCGGTGAAGATTGTGCCGGGCGCCCTGCGCGTAGCGAGTGTCTGCGGAGTGTTAATCGCGGGTTGCATTCCGCGCCGCACGCCCCTACCGAACGGCGCCGTACTGACACGTTCGGATGCCGCGAGTGTGCCGGCCACCGCCGGCAACAATCTGCTCAAAAACAGCTCGTTCGACGGGGGCGTCAGCTTGCCGTGGATGACCTCGTTCTCTGCGCCCGGTGACGGCAAAGCCGACGTCGTCAATGGTGCGCTGTGCGTCAAGGTGACGAACAAAGGCGCGAACGCTTGGGACGCGCAGGTTCGTCATCGCGAGATGGTGATTCAGCGGGGTCATACCTATACGGTGCAGTTTCGCGCTTACGCGTCGGCGCCGACGAAGGCGCGGCCCAAAGTCGGCATGTCCGGCGCGCCATACGCCGAGTACTGGTCATCGACGATCGACGTGGGGACGGAACCGAAGCTCTACAGCGCGGCCTTCACGATGCGTGGGAACGACGATCCGACGGCGGAGTTTGCCTTCCATATCGGTGGCAACATGGCAGAAGCGTCGACCCCGTTCGACTTCTGCATCGACGACGTGCGGCTCGATGACCCGGCGTTCACGCCGAGCGCGGACTCCGCGCATATCGTCGCGGTGCCGAATATCCTCGTGAACGAGCTCGGCTATCTGCCGAACGCCGCGAAAATTGCGACATTGAAGAGCAATGCGATGACGCCGCTCGAGTGGCAGCTCGTCGATTCATCGGGGAAGGGCGCCGCGAAGGGCAGAACCCAGGTCTTCGGCGCGGACGCGGCTTCCGGCGACCACCTGCACGAGATTGACTTTAGCGATCTGAAAACGACGGGCGAGGGCTTCACGCTCAAAGTCGAAAGCGACACGAGCTTGCCGTTTCGGATCGATTCGCATCTCTACAAGAAGCTCAAGTACGATGCGCTGTCGTACTTTTATCAAAATCGCAGCGGCATCGAGATTGCGCCGGCGTTGGTCGACGATCCATCGCTGGCGCGCCCCGCGGGCCACCTCGGGGACAAGAACGTCAAATGCATGCCGGACAGTGGTTGCGACTACTCGCTCGACGCGAGTGGCGGTTGGTACGACGCGGGCGACCACGGAAAATACGTGGTGAACGGCGGCATCGCAGTGTGGACACTGCTCAATGAATACGAGCGTGCGAAGTTCCTCGGCTCGAGCAGCGCCGATTTCGGCGACGGCAAGCTCAAGATCCCGGAGCACAATAACCGGGTCCCCGATCTGCTGGACGAAGCGCGTTGGGAGCTCGAGTTCATGCTCAAGATGCAAGTGCCGGCGGGCCAACCCAAGGCCGGGATGGTACATCATAAGCTGACCGATGCGGATTGGACCGGGCTCGGTACCGCTCCGCACGAAGACAAACTGCCGCGCTATCTGCACGCGCCGAGCACCGCCGCGACGCTCAACCTCGCGGCAACCGCGGCGCAGGCAGCCCGTATTTGGAAAACGATCGACGCCGCTTTCTCGGCGAAGTGTCTGGCCGCGGCCGAAACAGCGTGGCTCGCGGCGAAAGCCAACCCCAAGGTTTATGCCTCGGCGAGCGACACTCGAGGCGGCGGCTCATACGCCGACGAGAACACGAGCGACGAGTTCTACTGGGCGGCGGCCGAGCTGTTCATCACCACCGGCAAGCCGGAATACAAGCAATTCCTCAACGCTTCACCGTTCAGCCAACACTTTCGCAGCGCGGCCGGCGGGCACTCGTCGTCGATGAATTGGTCGGATACGGATGCGCTCGGGCAGATTTCGCTCGCGGTCGTACCGAACGGGCTCGATGCAGGAGCGGTGAAGGAGCTCCGCGCGCGTATCGCCACAGCTGCGGAGCATTACTTGAAAGTCGAGCAGGGCGAAGGCTATCGCACGCCGCTCGAGCGCAATGCGCAGGGGCAATACGTGTGGGGTTCGAATTCGTTCGTGCTCAATAACTTGATCGTGCTCGCGCTCGCGTACGACTTCAGCAAAGAACGGCGCTACTTGGACGGTGTCGCGACGGGCATGGACTACTTGCTCGGTCGCAACCCGCTCGCTCAATCCTACGTTTCGGGTTACGGCTCGAAGCCGCTCGAGAATCCTCATCATCGCTTTTGGGCTTATCAGGCGAACCATAAATATCCGCACGCGCCCGCAGGAGCCGTGTCCGGCGGTCCAAATTCGAGCGTCGATGATCCTTATGCCAAAGCCGCCGGCTTGCGCGGGTGCGCCGCGGAGAAATGCTTCGTCGATAATATCGAGGCTTATTCGGTCAACGAGATCGCGATCAATTGGAACGCGCCACTCGCTTGGGTGAGCGCGTTCCTGGACGAAAAAGCGCACGCGAGCGCGCCACAGTAATGTTCGCAAACGAGAACGAGAGCCTTCGTCAGTAGTTTCAATCAGCCCCTTTTGGAGCCTCAAAGTCATGCGTTTTGGTCATTTCGACGACAGCAACAAAGAATACGTCATCACCACGCCGAAGACTCCGTACCCGTGGATCAACTACCTCGGCACCGAGAACTTTTTCGGGCTCGTCTCCCACCAGGGCGGCGGTTATTGCTTCTATCGGGACGCGCGGCTGCGTCGCCTGACGCGCTACCGCTACAACAACGTGCCGACCGATTCGGGCGGTCGCTATTTCTACATCAACGAGGGCGGGGACGCCTGGACGCCGACCTTCATGCCGATGAAGAAAGAGCTCGAGTCATTCGAGTGTCGGCATGGACTCGGCTACACGCGCATCGCTGGCAAGCGCAATGGGCTCCGCGCCGAAGTCCTTTATTTCGTGCCGCTCGGTGAGACGGCTGAAGTGCATCAAGTGACGTTGAAGAACGAGAGCGCGAGCGCGAAGAAGTTCAAACTGTTCTCGTTCATCGAGTTCTGCCTGTGGAACGCCCACGACGATGCGACCAACTTCCAGCGCAACTTCAGCACCGGTGAAGTCGAAGTCGACGGCAGCACGATCTATCACAAGACCGAATATCGCGAGCGCCGCGACCACTTTGCATTTTATCACGTGAACGCGAAGGTTGCGGGTTTTGACACCGATCGCGAGTCGTTCATCGGGGTTTACAACGGCTTTGGTGATCCGGACGTGCCGCTTGCCGGCGAGTCGAAAAATACGGTTGCGAGTGGCTGGTCTCCGATTGCGTCGCACGGTCTCGATGTCTCGCTCGCGCCGGGCGAGGAAAAGACGTTCGTGTTCGTGCTCGGCTATGTCGAAAATGCGCGCGATGAGAAGTGGGAAAAGCCGGGCATCATCAACAAGACGCGCGCCAAGGCACTGATCGCAAAATTTTCGAGCGCGGAGCAAGTGAGCGCTGCGCTCGCCAAGCTACGCGAGCATTGGAACGGCATGCTCTCGACTTATGCGATCGAGTCGAGCGACGAAAAACTGAATCGGATGGTCAATATCTGGAATCCGTATCAGTGCATGGTCACGTTCAACATGTCGCGCAGCGCGTCGTATTTCGAGTCGGGCATCGGGCGCGGCATGGGCTTTCGGGATTCGAACCAGGATTTGCTCGGCTTCGTGCACCTCGTGCCGGAACGCGCGCGCGAACGCATCATCGACATTGCCTCGACGCAATTCGCCGACGGCAGCGCGTACCATCAGTATCAACCGCTGACCAAGCGCGGCAACAATGACGTCGGCAGCGGTTTCAACGACGACCCGCTGTGGCTCATTTTGGGCGTCTCCGCATACATCAAGGAGACCGGCGATTATGGCATTTTGGACGAGCAAGTGCCGTTCGACAACGACACCAAGAATCAAGCAAGCTTGCTCGAGCATTTGAAGCGCTCGTTCGATCATGTGACCAACAATCTCGGGCCGCACGGCTTGCCGCTGATCGGCCGCGCGGATTGGAACGATTGTTTGAATCTGAATTGCTTCTCCGAAACGCCGGACGAGCCGTTTCAAACCACGGGCAATCGCACCGGGCGCACGGCGGAGTCCGTGTTCATCGCGGGCATGTTCGTGCACATCGGACCGGAGTACGCGAAGATCGCGGAGTACAAGGGTCAAAAGGCAGAAGCCGAGCGCGCGCGCAGCGAAGTCGTGAAGATGGAAAAAACCGTGCTCGCGCACGGCTGGGACGGCCAATGGTTCCTGCGTGCGTACGATTTCTTCGGCAAGAAGATCGGCAGCAAGGATTGCCCCGAAAGCGACGCGCAAATTCTGATCGAGCCGCAAGGCTATTGCGTCATGGCCGGCATCGGCGTGGCGACGGGCGAGGCTAAAAAAGCACTCGATTCAGTCAAAGAGCGACTCGATACGCGTTACGGCATCGTGCTCAATAACCCGCCGTACCGCGACTATCACGTCGAGCTCGGCGAGATCTCGTCATACCCGCCGGGTTACAAAGAGAACGCGGGCATCTTCTGCCACAATAACCCCTGGGTGATGATCGCGGAGACGGTGATCGGGCGTGGCGAGCGCGCCTTCGAATACTACAAGAAGATCGCGCCCGCCTACATCGAGGACATCAGCGAGATCCATCGCACCGAGCCGTACGTGTACTCGCAGATGATCGCGGGCAAAGACGCCGTGCATCACGGCGAAGCCAAAAACTCCTGGCTCACCGGCACCGCGGCTTGGAACTTCGTCGCGATCTCGCAGTACCTGCTCGGCATTCGCCCGGAGTGGGACGGCTTGTGTGTGAAGCCGTGTATCGGCAAAGAGGTGGCGGAGTTCACCGTCACGCGCAAGTGCCGTGGCGCGACGTACCGCATTCGAGTCAAGAGCTCGGGTGGGACGGGCAACGTGAAACTCACAGTCGACGGCAAAGCCATTTCCGGCCACCTCGTGCCATACGCGAAGGCGGGCAGCACCGTGAACATCGAGTGCGAAGCGAGCTGAATCCGCGCGCCTGGAACCAGTTCTAGGAAAATGCGTTAACAATCTCCGACGGAGCACGGGACTTGTGGCCCGTGCTCCCGGAAAAAGCTAAGCTACGCACATGAGTAGTCTGCGGACGCAGCGCTTTTGCGGCGCGCTTGGTCTCGGCTTGGGCGTGGGGTTGTTGCTAGCTACGGCGTGCAGCGCGAACAAGGGTGCGCCGGGCAGCGCGGTGCGCCCGGGTGGAACTGGTGCCGGAACGGGCGCGGGTGGCACCGGTACCGGGGTCGGTGCGGGCTCCGGCGACGGCAACACCGGCAACATCAACACCGCGAGCGGTGGCACCAGTGGCACGGACGCGGGCGCTTGTCAGAGTATGGAGCTCGACTTCACTCCAAAGACTCCGACGGTGTTCGTGTTGGTCGATCGCTCGGGCAGCATGTTCGAAGCGCCGAATCCGCCGTGGGAGCCGCTCAAGATGGGCGCCTTGCAGGTGATCCAAGAACTTCAGAATGACGTCGCGTTTGGTTGGGGCGCGTTTACCGGTCAAGCCGGCGTGAAGTGCCCGGATTTCGCGTCGGTCCCGCCAGCCAAGAACAACTACGACGCGATCAACATGGTCTACGGAACCATGGGTGCGACCGGATATAAGTCGGAAACGCCAGTCGGCGAAGCGCTGCCGCTCGCGGCGCAAGCGCTCGCGCAATCACCGGAAGATGGCAACAAGTACATCTTGTTCGTGACCGACGGTCAGCCCGACTTCTGCGACGACGGCGACGAAAATTGCCCGTTGGACGACGTCGTCTATCAGCTTCAAAAGCTCAATAAAACCGGGATCAACACGATCATCTTCGGTTTGCAGAATGGCAACGTGCCGCCGCAGACGCTGCAGGCATTCGCCAACGCTGGCGCCGGACAACCCGTTGCGGCTCCGTTCACGGGCACCGCGATGGATGTCTACTACTCGTGCCAGAGCGAAGCGGGCTGGAAGGCGGACTACGCCGAGGCCGGCGTCACGGGCATGAGTGCGGTCGCCGCCTATGCGGCGACCGGCGGAATGACGAAGTACTATTCACCCGATGTGACGGACCAAGATGCGTTAACGACGCAGCTTCGCACCGTGCTCGCTGGCGTGAAGAGCTGCTTGTTCGATCTGAGCAAGTTCACGATCGATCTCAACGGGTTGGACCAAGCGTCGGTCCTCGTGCAGGGGCAAACCGTGCCGCTGGATTCGACCAACGGTTGGCGCATGAATTCCGAGTCGCAACTCGAACTCGTGGGTTCGGCCTGCACCAATTGGCAACAGCCGCAAAACACCAAGATCGACTTCAATTTCCCGTGTGACATCGTCACTGTCGTGAGGTGAAGCTCGCGGTCAGCGCGTAGGAGCGCTGAGCCGCTTGACGTCCGATTGGGTCGGTGACGGGTTTGCGGACTTAGGTCGCTTTGCAAGCGAATGGCACCTCGTCAGGTGCCATTGCCATTCATCATTGCGACTAGGCGAAGTCGGAACTCTCACCACCACATGGTGGCTTCGATCTTGAACACGTTCTCGTCTGGGGTGAACGTCGGAGCGCCGCGCATGTTGGTCTGCGAAATCGGCGAAGCGCCGAAACCAGTCGGCGGAACTGGCGAGGACGGCGGCTGGGCACAGAATTCCTGGCCCGGTGTGTAGACGCCGGTCGCGGGGTTCACCGGCATGCCGTTCACGGGGTTACAAGTGCGCTTGTTGTACATGTAGCGCGAGTATTGGAGCGTGATCGCTTCGCGCGTGAGCCACTTCGACTTGAACACCAGCCGTGGTGAGAGAATCGAGAAGGATTGCTCCGGAATGCGGCTGTTCGGTTGCAAGCGATCGAAGCGTACGGCAGCGGTAAGCCAGGGTAGGGCCGACCAAGCCAAATCGGCGCCGTACTTGAGCTTGTGAATGCCGTTGATCGCGTCCACGTCGCTCTTCACCTTGTTGTACATGCCGTAGAGCTTCAGATAGAGATCGGGGCCGTCCCCCCAGAATTTCTGCCCGCCGGAGCTCATCTGCGAGAAGTTCGTGAGGCTGAACTCGTATTGCGCGAGCAAGGTGTCCACGCCGCCATTGCCGAGGCTGCACTGTTCTCCCATCATGTAGAAGGCTGGGCTGCGCGCCGCAGCATCTCCAACGCAGCTCGGCCCGAGGTAGTTGTCCACCATGCCGAGACCGAATTCACCGCCGCCCGAGGCGTGGATCACTTCGATCGCGCGACTCACCGTAAGCGCATCCTTCAATCCAACATGCGAGTACGCGGCGTATAAGTACCCCATCGCACCGAGATCGAAGCGGCCGTCCACACCAGCGGTCCACATTTTGCCGTCCCCGATATCGTAAATCGAGGTAGCCGTGTTGCCGCCCGTCGGCAGAGGCGTTGTAAAACCGCCGGTCTCGAGCCCAGCGCCCGTCCGCATTTCTTCGGACGACCATGAGTCCATGTAGTGCGCCGAGAATTGAATTGCCTCCGTGTGCTTGAATCCCACGTGGAAGTGGTCGAGCATCGTGAAACGCGCGTTGTTGAACTGGCTCGGATCGGGTTTTTTCACGCCGATACCGTGCTCGAACCAGAGTGAGTTCTCTTCGTCGATGTCGTAATCGATGTGCAGCGCTTCACCGGAGTTGTGAA
Organism: Polyangiaceae bacterium; assembly: GCA_036500245.1. Classification (GTDB taxonomy): domain Bacteria; phylum Myxococcota_A; class Polyangia; order Polyangiales; family Polyangiaceae; genus PMG-095. The sequence continues at coordinate 13,011 of DASYCL010000684.1, forward strand.
TGCGGCCGAACATGTACGTGTCGTACTCGCCGGCGTCGTACTTACCGGCCGAACCGTATTTGTTCGAGAACGATCCAACGCGCCATGCCAGCCGGACATTTTCGTAACCGAGGTCCGGAGTGAGATCGATGTAGCCGTCTGATACGCCGAGCTGCGACGCCGCGTTAGCAAACGAGCCCTGATAAAAATCGTAGCCCTGGATTGACACGGTGCCTTTCGCCCAGGAGTTACCGAGCGAGATGTAAAGCTCGGCCCAGTCCGTTTTATTGTGCGGATTGCTGGCCCAGCTCAGGTACTGGTCATCGGGAATGACTGGCGCGTGGAGCGAAGTTCCCGTTGCGGCGTTGGGGTACATCGGGTCCGCCACGCGCTTGCCCATGCCAACGCGCATCGGCGCGCGGATGTAGCCGTGGTATTCGAACTTCCAGCTGTCGTCGTCTTTGGCGACAGCGGGGCCGGAGACGTTGGTCACTGCGCCCCCTTCGGTCGCTTTGGCCTTTGCCGCGGGCGTCGTTTCCGGAGTCACCGGAGACGGGGCCGGGTTTGCTTTCGACGGCTCGGCGGGCGGTGCGGGCTCGGAATCGGGCGCTGGGCCTTCCGGCTTCGGGGCCGGCGTTGTGTCTTTGAGTTCGACCTTGTCGGGCGGCGGAGCAGTCGGCGCCGCATCCTGCGCGGCCGCCGGGACGGCGAAAAAGAGACCCGAAAAGAAAATGAGGGAGAGTTTACGCATGGGGTTTCGTTCCTGAGTCGATCGCCGACTATCCTAACGGCCGAACCCGCTCATGGTCCTGACCGTGCTCTATTCCTATCAGAGTCGGAACGGAGTCGAAAGACAAATGTGGAAACAGTTCCACACGCGTGCGGCCTGGATTCGCCTGGATACCGCCCTACTTGCAAAAGTGAAGCTGGAACCGGTTGCTGGATTCGGCTGGTGATCAATTCTGCTCGCGTTTTGCGCAGAATTGCGCGGGAATTAGCTGCCCTTACTATCGAGCAACGCGCGCGGACGCGCGAGAAATTCGCGGCATGCGTGGCTCGGGCCCGGCACAGCGACAAGCTTCGCGGCGCAGCACTTTCGCAGCAAGGGCGACACTTCTTGCGCGAGACTCTCGCCGTGTGGAGTCGAGTGAGCTCGGATGTTTGGGTGTTTGGCTCCTGCCGATTCATCACATCTCCGGCTCTTCTTTTCGCGCCGGAGCGCGCGCGAAGGCTGGCAACCGAATGCCCTTCTTTCGCACCGGAGCGGCGCGCGAACGCCGGCAGCCGAATGCCCGGAAATAAAACCTGCCGATTCATCACATCTCGATCTCTTCTTTCGCGCCGGAGCGCGCGCGAAGGCCGGCAGCCGAATGCCCGGAAATAAAACAAAGCCAGCAGGTTCGCGCGGCTGATCACGGTTCTGGAATGATGGGCGGCCACGTTAGAACTGACCGAACAGGCGCCAGTCGCGTCGCTCGATGCGCGAGTGGCCAAGCGCCGTGCTAGCCCAGGGCCCCAAAACATCCCCAATGCAGCGCGTGTGCGTGCTGCGCGCCCCGCGTTCGCGAAACCCAAAAACAAGCCGAGAGACCGACTCCGCGCCACGTAGTATACGAGTCACGCGACAATCCCGGGCAGCTTCGCCCGCGTGTTTCCCGCCGAGTGGCTCGATGTTCGGTTTGTCTCGCTATCAATGGTTGGTGCTGTTCGCGGCTTGGCTCGGCTGGGGCTTCGACGTGTTCGACGGGCTTTTGTTCAACTTCGTCTCGCCGATTTGCGTGCCGAATTTGCTGCATTTGTCGGCGAACGATCCGTCGTTTCGCGCTGTCTTGTTCAAACACACGGCGACGCTCACGAGCTTGCTCTTGCTCGGCTGGGCCACGGGCGGAATCGTGTTCGGGCGGATCACGGACAAGCTCGGTCGCACACGCACGCTCCTGATCACGATGCTGACCTACGCGCTGTCGACAGCGGCTTGCGCGTTCGCGTCGAACTTGACGATGCTCGGCGTATTTCGTTTTTTCGCGAGCCTCGGCATTGGCGGTGAGTGGGCGGCGGGCGCCGCGCTCGTGGCCGAGTCGCTGCCGTTCCAAAAACGCGTGCTCGGCGGCGCGTTGCTTTACACGTCGGCGCCGGTGTTTTTGTTCTTGGCGACGTTCGTCAATTCGCTCTTCACGAGCAAGCTCGCGAGCATCGCGGCGAACCCCAATTTGTCCTGGCGTGTCGTGTTTTTGACTGGGCTCGTGCCGGCGATTGTAGCGGTGATCATTCGGCTGCGCGTGCACGAGCCCGAGGGATTCGAGAAAGCGCGCGAAACGCCGCGCATCGCCGAGTTGTTCACGCCGGAGTATCGCAGCCGCACCCTCGGCGGTTTCGCGCTGGCTTTGGTTGCGCTCGTGACTTGGTGGAGCTGCAGCGCGTTCATCCCGGCGATTTCTTCGTTTCTCGCGGGGGGCCGTGCGACGCTCCGCGTCGAGTACGTCACGCGCGGCACGACTTGGTTCAACCTGGGCGGGCTGATCGGCACCATGCTCACGGTCCCGCTCGCGACCAAGCTCGGTCGGCGCAAGATGTTCATGACGTACTACGCGTTCGGCGCGCTCGCCGTCGCAGGCACATTTGGGCTGCCACTCGAGCCAGAAATTCGCCTGATTTCGATGTTCACGGTCGGGCTCTCGGTGTTCGGCGTGTTCGGCGCGTTCACCTACTACTTGCCGGAGCTGTTCCCGGCGCGGCTACGCGGCACGGGTTCCGGCTTTTGCTACAACGTCGGGCGGATCATCACTGCGTTTTTTCCGTGGGTGATGTCGCTGGTGACGAAGCCCGGCGTCGATCCGCTGAGGATCGTGGTTTGGGTGGCGCTCGCTCCGGCACTCGGCGTGATCGCGCTGCTCTGTGGGGTCGGGCTCGAGACGCGCGGCTTCGACGCGGACGCTGAGCTCGCGCGCTCCGTGAAGTGAACTACGGCCCGCCGGAAAGTACGACGTAGAGGATCGGCACCAGGGCGCCGAGCACTGCCACCACCGCGCCGCGACCCAGAAGTCCCTTGCGCCCCGGAATCATGAATAGCCCGCTACTGGCCAAAAATAGCAGGAAAACCGCATAAGAATCGGCAACGATCGTCCAAGCTTTTTTGCCGCGGTTCAAGTGCAGCCAATTCGCGACGCGCAAGAGCGGACGCGGAGCTTGGCCTTCTTCGTGCACGACGCCGCTCGTGGTGTCGACGTGAAAGGTGCGTTGATCGAACACGATGTCGAGCTCGGTCGGACTGGCGCGATAGACTTCGCGCGGTTCGCCTGCGACGTGAAGCGAGTTCAAGGCGCTCTTCGCTGCGGCATCGTCGTCTGCGGGCAGCGGCAGCGCGAGCTGATGCGTGCGGTTCACTTGGCGAAAATTCGGATCCCAATCCTTGAGGTGATTCACGGCGAGCCCCGACGTCGCGTAGACGAAAGTGAGCCCGACCGCGAAGTAGCCGATGTCCCGGTGAAAGGCGCGGAGCCAAGGTCGGAAATTGAATTTTCGTCGGGTTTTTGCCGCAGTCGTGGGCAGAGCGCCGTCAGGCATAGCGCTCTTCCTTCCAGGGATCGGCGTGATTGTTGTAGCCACGTGTTTCCCAATACCCCGGCTCGTCGCGTTCTGAAAAGCGAATGCCGGTGAGCCATTTGGCGCTCTTCCAAAAATAAAAATCGGGCAGCACGGCGCGAATCGGCGCTCCGTGTGCGCGCGCGAGCGGCGCGCCTTCGAGTTGATGCGCGACGAGCACGTTCGGCTTCAGCGCATCGTGGAGAGAGACGTTCGAAGTGTAGTCGTGCGCAGCCTCGAAGATCACGTGCCGCGCGGAGGCTTTCGGTTTCGCTCGCTGAGCCAAGTCAGCCACGCGCACGCCCTTGAACTTCGCGCCGAGCACTGACCACGTCGTTACGCAGTGCACGTCGAGCGCGAGCTCGACCTGCGGCAGCGCAAGGAGCTCGGCGCACGTGAGCTCGAAGGGCGCCTCGACCGCGCCGTGCACGCGCAGTCGGTATGCGCTGGGGCTCGGATCGCCGGGTTCACCGCCCATCGGCTTGAGCGCGTGAATCACGCGCTGGCCGGGCGGAAGCCGCGCTCGGCCATCTTCGCGCGTTTGCGCTTTGGCTTCGCGCGTCAGGTCGTCCGAGAGGGCGTACACGCCGCCGAGCGCGAGCACGACCGTTCCAGCCCCAGCGGTCTGAATGAACTGGCGCCGCGCAAGCGCCTTCGCAAACTCGGTCGGGTTCGTACTCAATTGAGGCTCCCTATCAACGTATGCCGTTCGTGCCCGGCGAGTTACTCGATCGGACGCATCCCTGGCCCCAAGGGCCGAGAGGAATGCTACTAATGGAAGGTCGAGCATGTGCCGCCTCTTTGGCTTTCGCAGCGTAATTCCTAGCCAAGTTCACCGATCGCTTTTGGCTGCTGAAAACGCGCTGGGTGTGCAAAGCAACGAACATCCAGATGGGTGGGGGGTTGCCTTTTACGTCGACGGCGCGCCGCACGTGACGCGCAGTCCGACAACCGCGCTCGGCGATTCGTTGTTTCATCGCTTGAGCGGCGTGGTCTCGTCGGAGACGGTGCTCGCGCACGTGCGCAAAGCGACGCAGGGCCAGCGCAACGTCTTCAATTGTCATCCGTTTCAGTACGGACGCTGGGTGTTTGCACACAATGGAGACATTCCGAATTTCGAGCAAAAGCGCGAAGCGCTCGTGGCTCAGGTTTCACCGCGCTTTCGTCGTTTTATCTTGGGCGACACCGACAGCGAGGTTTTGTTTTTTTTGTTCTTGACCGCGCTCGAACCGTTCGGCCCGCTCGCAGACAGTCACGATCTCGACTCAATCAGCAGCGCCTTGCGCGAAGCCGTCAATCGCACGCGCGCCTTGGCAGACACGGACGGCACGCGCGCGTTGCTCACCGCGGTCGTCACGAACGGCGAATCTTTGGCTGCCGTCCAGGGCGGCAAAGAGCTCTATTTCTCGACCTACAAGACGCGCTGTTCGGATCGCGGCACGTGTGCGAGCTTGTCTGCGGCGTGCGAGGCGCCGACGGTGAACGGCCGCGTGAACCACTTCATCGTCTCGAGCGAACCCTTACAGGGCGAAAATGTGTGGGAACCGCTCGCGGCCGGCGACGTGATTGGCGTGGACGCGCGCATGCACGTCCGGCGTTCGCGGCTAGATCACGTCGCGTTACCCGTTGTCGCTTGAGTCCTGCGGCTCGGGTTTGCGCGCCGCGCCGTCGAAGATCAACGTGTAAGCGTAGCCTGCGCTGTCGTCCGAGCTCTCGGTGCTCAAGCGCACATTGCTGACGTGCGTGCTGATGCGGCGTTCGATGCGCGCCGGGATTGCTTCGCGCTGGCAGTGAGCGCTGCCCGCGAGCACCACGAGTTGCCGCTGCGGAGCGTGAGCCGCGACCCAGTCTGCCGCATTTTGGGCCATCGTCTCGTCCCACACCACTTGGGCCGCGTAGAAGTTGTCGAGATCCATCTCGGGACTCTTCGGGTGATGCGCCATCAAGCGATCGAATGCCGCGCGATGCTCTGCATTGTCCATGTCGAGGTCAGGCAGTTGCTTGCGCTGGCGCGCGGTGAGCCCCGAAAGGCCGTTTTCGGCGATGGCGTGGGTCAGCTCCCGCGGCGCATTCAAGGCGCGGAGCGATAATCCGAAGGCGCGCGCGTACCCCAGTACCGGCCGATAGTAGGCGTAGGGGAAGCCCCAGCGATCTTCGTATTGGGTCCTCTTGCGCAAGCCGGCGTCGTTCAGGCGACCGCGTGCATACGAGCGCAGTGCGTCCTCGTACGGCGCTTGAAACATCTCGAACCCGACGCCGAGCGCGCGCCCCGACACCCGAGCCCGGCGCGCCAGTGCTTCCACGATCGCGAGCTCCGCGAAGTGATCGCGCGCCGAGTCATGGGCTTCGCCTAAACACAAGACGTCATAGCGCGCGAGCTCATCGAAGAGTTGTTGTTGGTCGAGCGTCTGCCCGTCCGAGTTGCGGCGTGCACGAAAATCCTGCGCCGCGCGCTCGACGACGTCATCCGGCACGATTTCCCTGGGTGCTTTGGGTGGCTCGGGCGCGCCGGGCGCTTCCGCATCCATAGTGACGCCAATCGGCGCCACGCTAGAGGTCGTGGCGCACGCCGAGGCGAGCAAGGCGAACAACGGCAAAGTCCAAGTACGACGCATGGCTCGACTCAATATGCGCGCTCGCGCAGCTCCGCCGGGATCAGCGGGCTCGGCCGCGCCGTCGTTAGAATCCATAGTTGATGGGCTGCCCGCGTCGCGGCGATGTGCAGCAAGTGCCGCGCCTCGAGCTCGGCCGGGTACGCGGAGTCCGTCACTTCGACCGCGATCACATAGTCGAATTCGAGGCCTTTGACCTGACGCACGTCGGTCACGTCGACGCCGGGTTTAAAGGGGAAGTCTTGAGCGGCGATGCGACGCAAATAGGGCACCTCGCCGCGCTTCAGCCCGTCGTAGTACACGTCGGCTTGTTCGGGGTAGCGCGTGACCACTGCGACCGAAGCGGAGGGCTCGGTTTGCATCAGCTCGCGCAGCGATTCGGCCAAAAACGCGAGCGCATCGCCCGTATGCCCGAACGTGTACAGCTCAACCGGCGCGCCGCTGCGGACCGCGACCGGCTCGTCTTGGCTCGCGAGCGGGCCGAGCACGGCGCGAGAAAACTCGATGATCTCGGCGGTCGAGCGATAGCTGAGTTTGAGCGGCTCGATCTCGACGTGACTCAAGCCGAGCTCACCGAGCACGGTCTTCCAATCGCTGAACCCATTGTCCATCAAGAGGCGCTGCTGTGTGTCACCCGAGAGGGTGATGCTGCGCGCTTTGCTCGACGTGTCGAGCACGACCGCCAATTCGACCGGCGAGAGATCTTGCGCTTCATCGACCAAGATGTGCTCGTAGACTAGCGGATCCTTGTTGGCCGCGCCGCGCGTGAGCGGTCCGCGCAGCCTCTGGCTGAGCCGCAGAATCAGTGTATCGTCCTCGATGTCGAGTTTTGCGCCTTCGCTGATTTCTGCGCCGTCGATCCCGCGACGAGGGCTGTCGTGGTCGTCGTTCTGTGCCTCGGCTTCCGGTTCGCTGTCGTCGTAGAGATTCTTGGGCGAAGCCTGTTCCTTGTCTTTGCGCTGTTCGCGCCGCTCGGCGCGCTCTTCGTTGCGGCCCTCGATGTCGGCGAGCGCTTCGCCCGCGCGCGCGGCCGACCAAGCGTGGGAGCGATCGAGCTCGCCAACGCTGAATTGTCCCGGTGCAAACTGCGCAAAGTAGCTGCCGAGCGTTTGACGATCGCTCAAGAGCTCGGACCAATTCGCGATCACGTCGCGCGCGTCCCGCAGCGCGGCGCGTGCGACGCGCTCGAGCCCGACACGCGCGTCGCGCGACAAGGCAATGTTTGCGTTCGCTTCGGTCAGCGCGATCATGCCGTGCAAGCGATGCGCGAGCGGGCGCTCCGCCGAAGCAACCCACGCCGCTTGCACGGCGCTCGCTGCTGAATCGCCCTCGACCGCGCGGAAGATCTCGGTCTCGAATTCCTGGGCGAGCGCAGCGACGTGCGCGTCGATTGCGCGCAGCATGGCCGGATGCTTTTTCAGGCGCGTGACCACGCTCGGTGTCTCATCGCTATAACGCGATGGCAGCCGCGGAAACAGGCTCTGGCGGAGCTTCTGCACCCAAGCTTCGTAAGTTCGAATCGCGACGCCGCCGACGCCGAGCGCGGGCAGCACTTCCGAGATGTAACGCGCCAGCGCATCGTTGAACACGATCGCGATCATCCTGTCCGCGCGGAACCGGCGCGGATCATGGAACGCGAGGTAGGCGAGGCGATGCAGGCCGATCGTGGTTTTGCCGCTGCCCGCGCCGCCTTGGATCACGACCAGCCCCGAGTCCGGACTCGTGATCAGCTCGAACTGGCGACGATCGATCAGCGGTGTGATCTCTTTGAGGTGCTTGTCGTCACCGCCGTCCTGTCCAACGCCGAGTTTGCCCGGGCGGTGATGTTGCGCTGCGCGCGTCGCGGTGCCCGCGCCGCCCGCGAGCTTGGTCGAACTAGTCTCGAGCCGGCGCCATTCGCCCGTGGTTCGCCGCCCGAAAGTGCCTTGCGGCGCGCTGATCCGGCGCAGTGAGCCGTCCACGATGGTCAAGCTGCGACGGGTCGTGACGGTGCCGGAGACTTCGCGCTCGCCGAAGACTTCATCGTAACCTTCGCCCTCTTCGTAGCGATAAAACAGCCGGCTCACCGGCGCGTCGCGCCAATCCACGATGCGCACGCCCGACTTGGTGTCGAGATAGGTACCGCGACCGATCAGCACGTCGCGTTTTTTGCCGTTTTCTTCGAGCGCCAAGTGGCCGAAATAGGGTGACTTCGGATCGACGTGCACCTCGGTGGCTTCGCGGCGGCGCGTCGACAAAATGTGCAATCGTTCCATCTGCTCGAGTAGCGGCGGCACGTCTTCGAGTCGCGCAGCGGCGATCTGATCGCGAAGATCGAGGAGCTGCGCGTCGTAGTCCGCGTTCACCTTCGGTGCCGGTTCGCGAACGCGGTTCTCCAAATGGTCGCTCACCTTGGCGAGACAGCGCTCTTCTTCGGCAGTAATGCGGTCGAGATCAGGATCGGGCGAGGTGAGAATTTCGGCCATCGGGCGGGCAGAGTTCGAACAAAAATTCGGGCTTCGGCGCGTACCACGCACAGCGCACGGAGTCGACGGCTGCGGAGCGCGAGGAGCTGCTGATCTCGGGCCACGAAGTGCGGCCGGCACCGACTAATTTCCTCTTATAACATTCAGTGCTTAGAGAGGTGTGGCGACAAGGAACAGCAGCTCGGCTTTGGTCCGCTTTCGGCTAATGTCATGCTTCGAGTTAGGCGTGGCTTCGCACGCCAGAGGGAGCACGGTTTGGAAAACTCAATGCGCGCCATGGTGCTCGAGGCACCACGCGAACCTTTGGTCGAACGACGAATGCCGATCCCGCGGCTCGCCCACGGTCAGCTTTTGATTCGCGTGCGCGCATGTGGCGTTTGTCGGACGGATTTGCACGTGCTCGATGGCGAGCTCGCGGACGCAAAGTTGCCACTCGTCTTGGGCCATCAGATCGTCGGCACGGTCGTGGCGATGGCGGAGGGCGTCGAGGGGTTTACCGAAGGGCAACGCGTGGGCGTGCCTTGGCTCGGACGCGCTTGCGGCGATTGCAAATATTGCCTGAAAGATCGCGAAAATCTGTGCGACCGCGCGGAATTCACGGGCTACCAAATCGACGGCGGCTATGCGGAGTACGCGGTCGTCGACCAGCGGTTCGCGTTGCCGTTGCCGGGTTCGTTTCCGGACCTGCAAGCGGCGCCGCTTCTGTGCGCAGGACTGATCGGTTACCGCGCGCTCAGCATGACTGGCGATGCGGAGCATGTCGGGCTTTATGGCTTCGGTTCGGCGGCGCACATCATCGCGCAGGTTGCGGTGTTTCAGCGGCGAAAGGTCTACGCCTTCACCCGCGCGGGTGATGCGCGCAACCAAGAATTCGCGAAAAAGCTCGGCGCGACGTGGGCGGGCAGTTCGGATGCGGCGCCGCCGGTGACGCTGGACGCGGCGATCATTTTCGCACCGGCCGGCACGCTCGTGCCGCGCGCGCTGCGTGCGGTGGGCAAGGGCGGGACCGTGGTCTGCGCGGGCATTCACATGAGCGATATCCCGTCATTTCCATACGAGCTTTTGTGGGGAGAGCGTTCGCTGCGCTCGGTCGCAAACTTGACGCGCCGTGATGGTATCGAATTTTTGGAGCTCGCGCCGCGCGTGCCGGTGCAAATGCAAGTCCAGAGCTACCCATTGCGCGACGCGAACCGGGCGCTCACCGACTTGCGCAACGGCGCCGTCAGTGGCGCGCTCGTGCTCACGATTTGACGCGATTGCCGGAAGGCCGCAACACGTCGCCGAAGGCTGCGACGGCCCGCGACGTAACGCGTGACCATCAAACCCAAATCAATGTGACTATATCCCTCTTTTCGCGCCGGAGCGGGCGCAAGGCTTGAGCACTCGCCGGGCTGACCACGGTTTTCGACGCGCTTCGCGATCCCCGACGGGGGGAGAAGGGCGGCCGCGTTAAAACTGACCGACGCGCTTCGTGACACCCGAAGGGTGAACAGGCGCCCGTCGCGTCACTCGATCCGGAAGTGGCCGAGCGCCGTGCGCAGCACAGGGCCCAAAAAACAACCCATCAATTCCGAACCACCCCATCCCCCGCGCTGTACGGCGCGCTGCGATCAATCGTAATTTCGCGGCGCAGCGCGCGCGCGAGCGGCTCGAGTTTGTCGCGAGCGGCAAGTAACTCGAGCTCGAGATCGCCCGGGCCGTCGACGACGATGTCGAGGCGAGTCGGGAAGATGTAGCAACGCAAGCGTTTGACCAATTGACTGTGGCCGCGATCGAGTGCGACCGCGAGGCGTAAGATCGCGGACAGTACCTTGACCAGGCGCTGCTGTTCAGCGCCGAGCCGCGCAATGCGCTCATGGAGTTTCTTCGGGCGCTCGCCGCGATGATAAAGCACGAGTAAGCCGAGGAGCTCGATTTCTTCTTCGGTGAAGCCGCGCAAGGTGGAGTTGCGCACGATGTAGCGCGAGTGACGGTGGCGATCGGCGTAACCGATTTGACGGCCAACGCCGTGCACGAGTGCCGCAAACTCGAGCAGCTCGCGTTCGTACGCGCCGAAGCCGTGAATTTCGACGGTTTGATCGAACAGCTCGAGCGAGAGGCGCGCGATATGGTGTTCGCGTGGATCGTCGCGCTCGTACTTGCGCGCGAGCTCGACGATGCTGCGCCGGCGCGGATCGGGGATCGGCGCATGCGTCGTCGGCGCGCGCCCGTGGCGCTCCAGGAAATCCCAAATCACGCCTTCGCGCAGCGAAGCGTCGCAGAGCGTGAGCTCTTCGACTTCGGCCATCTCGAGCAGCTCGGTGAGGAGTACACCGCCGAGGTGAATGGTGTCGGCGCGCGCTTCACCGATGCCCTCGATTTTGGCTCGTTTCGCCGGATCGAGCTCGAGTAGGCGGCGCGTCAAATCGCGGATGTCGCGCTTCTTCGCGGTTTGCGCGTTGAGCGAACGCCACGCGGTGCCGCCCGTGGCGAGATGCGCGGCCTCACCCAGCGTGCGAATCGTGCCCGAAGTGCCGACCACGCGATCGAAGCCGAGTTTGTGTGCTTGCGACATGACCTCGGCGGCTGCGCCGTGCACGTAGCCTTGTAGTTCGTACAGCTCGCGCATGGTGAGCGGCGCGGAGGTTCCGTGATGGTCGAGCAAGCGTTGCACGCCGAGGCGCAGGCTCTCGTTCATCAGCACTTGGGTTTGAGTGCCGAGCGAAAGCTCGACGCTGCCGCCGCCGATGTCGAGCACGAGAACGCGCTCTTTTTGCATGTCGATCGCATGGCGCACGGCCAAGAAGATCAGCCGCGCCTCTTCGGTGCCGGAGATCACCCGCGGCAGCACGCCGGTTTCGCGAAATGTCGCGTCCAAAAATTCGGTGCCGTTTTCGGCCTCGCGCGTCGCGCTGGTCGCGACTGCGAGCACCTCTTCGACGCCGCGGCTCTCGGCCAGCTTGACGTAACGGCGCAGCACGTCGAGGCCGTCGGCGAATGCGCGTTCGCTCAGGCGCATGGTGCCGAATAGGCCTTGGCCGAGGCGAACCATCGTCTTTTGACGATCGATCACGCTGAGGCCATGTTCGGGGTTCACCTCGACTACGACCATGTGCACGGAGTTCGTGCCGATGTCGATTGCGGCGATTTTCATGACTACGCCACCGCTGCGAGCTCCGAAATCAGCTTGGCGAGCGCGTCGAGCGCCGCGGGCGCGATGGTGTGTCCGCCGTTGAAGGGCATGAACTCGACGTTCAAGCCGGCGGCTCCGAAATCGTCGCGCAGGCGCTCGGCCAACGCGAACGGCAGCACCGGATCGGCGCGACCATGACTTTGCACGACACGCAGGCCACGCCGCGCGGGCATCAGCTTCAGCCACTCGTCGTAAGTGATGGTCGTGCCGCTGAGTACGGCGAGCGCGCCGAACTTCCGTTGGCTGTGCAAGACGACGTCGGTTGCGATCATGGCACCTTGGGAAAATCCGCCGAGCAGTGTCGTCTCCGGCTTGGCCGCGAAATCGCGTTCGAGCGCGTCGAGCATGCCGAGTACCGCGCCCCGCGCTTCCTCCAAACCCACAGGAACCTCGTCGATGAAACGCTCGACCGTGCCTTGCTCGTAGCGCTCCTGGAGGCGTGCCATGTCGATGTGCCACCAAGCTCGGCCGCCGAAGCCGAGGTCGAGCGGTGCTTCCGGAAAAACGAAGCGCACTTCATGCGGGACGGCGAGCTCGCGCCAAAGCGGGACCAAATCGGTGCCGGGCGCGCCGAAACCGTGCAGCAAAATCACGATCGGGCCGGCGCCGCCGCCTTCGCGATCGCTGCCGCCGGTGATGCGCGCTTTCAGTGTGCCGAGGGTAAGCTCTCTCATCGGCCGCGACTTTAGCGCGAGACATTGGCGCCGCGCGCCAAAAGTCACGAAGCGCTAGCTGATGGCCGGCCGAGTTTGACTGGGCGTGGCCCTCGTGGTTCTTTTGAGGAACGCATGGATCTCAAAGCCTTGATGAGCGAGCTCTTGGGCGAACTCGGGCGCGTTTCCAAGGCGGATGGCGTCGTCGGCAGCGTGCGCGACGCGGGCCAAGCCAAGGTGCTTCCGCTCAGCAAGATCAGCATCGCGTTCGGCACCGCGATCGGTGACGTTGGCGGGACGGCCAAGCGCGGAAACGATGAACGCGACGCGGACGCCGAAGTCGGCGGCGCGGGCGGCGCGATCGTAGTCGAGCCGCGCGCGTTCGTAGTCGTCGGCGAAGACGGCGTGCCGCACATGCTCGCGCTCCATCGCGGTAAAACTGCGGTGGTGCGCCGCGGCGTCGAGATTTTGCCAGCGTCCAAGCCGCCGGAGGCGTTGCCGAACGGCGCAACTCCGCGGCTCGGATCCGGCGAAAAGAAGTAGCTCGGTCGAGGAGCATCGCACCGATGTTCCTGTGGCTCGCGCTGATTTCGTCGCTGCTCGTGCTGCTCGGACTGTTGTCGCAAGTGCCGCTCAAGCTCACGAGCAGCGTGCAAGGCAACGCTGAACCGAGCGGGGCTTGGGCCGTCGCTTGCGGTGTCGGCGTCGGCCCACTCGCGTTGAGTGCGATCGGGGCGCGCGGCGTGGCGCCGTTTCTGACGTGTCACGTGTTCGGCAAGCAGCTCGCGCAGATTCCGTTGTCGCGTTGGCAGCGCCGCGAAAAGCCGCGCGCCAGCGCGCCGGCGAGCGCGCCCGAAAGCGAAGCGCACGCGCCACTGACACGGATCGAAGTCGCTCTTTCCCGCTTATTTCGCTCGCTCGATCCGCTCGAGGCGCTGCTCTCGTGGTGGCAAACCGAGCGCATTTTTCGGATCGAATCGCTGATCGTCGAGGTCGGCTACTCGTTCCAAGATGTGGCGCTGACCGGGCGTATTTTGGCCGCGCTCTATGTGCTTTCGGGCGTGCTGCCCGCGTCGTGCGAGATCCGCCAAACGCCGGGCTGGGAGTCCGAAGATCGCGCGGCGCTCGCGGCCGACGGTACGTTCAAGCTTTGGCCGGGCCGGCTCCTGCTCTGGGCCGTTCGATTCGTGCTAAAGCAAAGGTCCGAGGCGCGACAGAGCGCCCGGCTGGCGAAGCGGGCGACAGAGCCGTCATGAGCGAATCCAAGATCGGCGACATCGTGAACAGTTTGCTCTCGGGCGTGCATGGCATCTCGAAGAGCGAAACCATCATCGGCGAGCCCCAACAAGCCGGCGATGCGACGGTGATCCCGGTCCATCGTTTGAAGATCGCGTTTGGCGCGGGCAGCGCAACGGCCGGCGCCAAGAGCGGCAAGATGGGCGGCAAATCCGGCGGGCACGGCGCGGGTGGTGCGGTCGAGATCGATCCGGTCGCGGTGATCGCGATCAGCAAGCAAGGCCACGCGCATTTGCTCACCGTCGAGGGTGATGAAAGCAGCGCTTGGTCCGCGCTGCTCGCGGACGTGCCGGACATTCTCGGGCGTTTGGCGCAATCAGTGGGAGATCGCATGCGCAATGAGCTCGCCGTCCGCGGCGTCAAGACGAGCGAGGTCGCGGCTCCGGCGGAGGCCGCGCCGTCCGCGCTCCCCGACAAGCGCGAGTGAGCTCACTCAAGCGGCCGCGCTGAGTACGGCGCGCAGCGAGCGTTCGAGCAGCGTGAGGCACTGACGAATGCTCGGCGAATCGACGCACAAAAACGGCCGGAATCGGATCGAACGTGGCCCGCACGCGAGCACGATCAGCCCTTCACCGAAACAGCGCTTCACGGTTTGATTGCGGAGCTCGCTGCTCGGTAGATCGATCGCGCACAGCGCGCCGAGGCCGCGCGCATTCGAAACTTCGGGGATGCGCGCAGTCAGCGTTTCGAGACCCGAGCGGAGCTCAGCGCCTCGCGCGGCCGCGTTCTCGAGCAAGCGATCTTGCGTGATGATTTCCAGGATGCGAGTCGCGCGCACCATGTCGACGAGCGAGCCGCCCCAGGTGCTCGAAATCCGGCTCGGTATCGTGAACACACTTTCGACCTCGTCGATGCGAGATGAAACCAAGATCCCGCCGACCTGCATCTTCTTCGCGAAGCACACCACGTCCGGCGCGACGCCGAGGCGTTGAAACGCCCACCACGCGCCGGTGATGCCGACTCCGGTCTGCACCTCGTCGAAGATCAAGAGCGCCTCTCGCTCGTCGGCAAGGCGGCGCAAACCAGCCAAAAACTCCGGGCGAAAGTGGTTGTCGCCACCTTCGCATTGAATCGGCTCGATCAGGATCGCGGCGATGTCATGGCCGCGCACGTCGAATGCGCGTTCGACCGCGGCAAGCGACGCGCGTTCACTTTCGGCGATCTCCGCTTCATGGCCTGCGCTCGGAAAGGTGAGTCTGGGGACTGGAATGCGTGGCCAATCGAATTTCGGGAAATGCAGCGTCTTCGTGGGATCCGTGTTCGTGACGCTCAGCGTGTAGCCGGCTCGGCCGTGAAAAGCCTGTTCGAAGTGCAGGATTTGGCTTCCGCCTGCCGCTCTGCCCGCCGCGAGATTCTTGCGCACCTTCCAATCGAACGCGGCCTTCATGCCGTTCTCGACTGCGAGCGCACCACCTTCGACGAAGAAATAATGTGGGAATTCGGGCGGCGCGGCCGTTTGCGCGAGCGTGTCGACGAATTCTGCGAAGTACTCGGTGTAGAAATCCGGATTGCCGACCTTGGTCACCGCGGCGCGCGCCAGACGTTGCTGCGTGTCCGCCTCGAGGATGCCGGGGTGGTTGTAGCCGAGCGGATTCGACGCGTAGAAACTCGCGAAATCTAGGTATTGTCGGCCAGTGATCGCGTCCACGGCGTAGGCGTCGTGGCTCTGCTCGAGGTCGAGCACGATCGGGTACCCGGCGGCGAGCAGGTGTCGCTTGAGCGTCTCATGTACCGCCCGAGGCGGTATCCGCATGTGGGTGGCCATCGACAAGTCTAGCATGGCCGCTCGATTCTCGCCTCGGTGAGCGGCGGCAGCACGGCGGCCGCGGAGCTCGCGCCGAACACTTCGGGACTGCTCAAGCCGCGGGATTTGTGGCTTACTGCCGCACGCACATGGATGCCCGAGCAATCGCAGGCGCAATCGGAAGCTACCTCAAGGACCATCCGGAAGAGCTGTGGCGGCTCTTGCGCAACGCGTTGGCGCTGCGCTTTGGCGTGCCGCTCGCGGCGCTGCGTTGGATGGCGCAAAAGGGCGCCGGCAAGAAAGCGCCGAAGGACGTGCAGATTGAAGCCGTGCCGCCGGGCGTGCGTTTGTCGGCGTCCTTGGATTTGATGGGCACGCCGGTGCGCGCGTCGGCGATCGTGTTCGTCGAGCGCGTGCGCGCGAACTCGGATGAACTCGTGTTCGAGCTTCGCTTGGCCGAGGTTTCGCTGAAGGTGACCGATGAAAGCGCGCAGACGCCGATCGCGGCATTGCTCAAATCCGGCGCGCTCGATCTCAGTAAGCCGGGCAATCTGGCGGCATATATGCCGAAGCGCCCTGCAATTTTGATCGACGCACGAGACGATCGCGTCGTGATCGATTTGATGAAGCACCCGAAATTCGCGAAGAATGAGAACGCGCAGCGCTTGGTTCGGATCTTGGCGCCGCTCGTCACCGTGTCCGGCATAGAAACCGGGCCCGAGCACTTGGACGTCGCGCTGCGGCCGTTCCCCGACGGCGTGGCGGATGTGATTTCGCGCGTGCGCAATCTGTTTTGATTGGGGCGCTGCGTGGCCACAGGAATCATACCGATGTTCGAACCGGAACCGGTTGCAAACTATCACTGCAAGGTCGGTGAAAATCCGCTTTGGGACGAGCGCGAGCGCCGCCTCTACTGGGAAGATATCGAGAGCAATCGCTTGTTCCGCGTCGACCACGAGAGCCGCGAGCACGAATGTTTTTTCACCGGCGACAGCATGATCGGTGGATTTTCGTTTCAGGAAGACGGCTCATTGCTGCTATTCGAAGCCGATCGCATTTCGGTGCTGACGAAGCAGGGAGCGCATCGCGTGCTCGTGTCAGGCATCGACGCCGATATGCGGCGCTTCAACGACGTGATTGCCGATCCCGAAGGCCGGGTGTTTGCCGGCACGATTGGCAAAACCGATCAGAGCGGGGGCCTTTACCGCGTGGATCTCGACGGCACGGTGACGCCGTTGTGGAAGGGCACGGGGTGCGCGAACGGCATGAGCTTCACCTCGGATTTGTCGCGCTTCTATTGGACGTGCAGCACGACGCGGATCATCTACGTCGCCGACTACGATCGCGCGACGGGAACGCTCAGCAATCGCAAACCGTTTTATCGAGCGCCGCCCGAAGAAGGCACGCCGGACGGCATGACCATCGACGAAGCGGGTGAACTGTGGTCGGCACGCTGGGGCGGCTCCTCGCTGCTCCGCATCGCAGAGGATGGAACCATCAAACAAAAAATCGAATTTCCGGTAACGCGCGTGTCGTCCGCCGCGTTCGGCGGTCCGGATTTGCGCACGCTCTACGTCACGACCGCCGGCGGCAAAGTCACGGACGACGCACTCGACGGCACGCTCTATCGCTTGGAAGTGCCGGTTCCGGGTCGACTCGAGTTTCGCTCCCGGATCCGGCTCTAAAAGCCTTTCTAGGTGACTCTCATTCAGCGGCCGAGGCAGCCGAACTCGGCGGTGGCGCGGGCGCTTTCGGCTCGGGCTTGCCGGCCCACCACGCCTTCAAACGCTCCATGCTGAATGGCCGCGAGTAGGCCCAGAGCACCATCAAGCTCAGCGCATAGAACAGCCAAGCTTGGCCGACGAAGCGATCGTCGACCCAATAGAAGCCGGTCGGTGGGTTGAGCAAGATCGTACTGATGCCGCTCGTCACCACTATCGGTGGTCCGAGCGCAGGACGCACTGCGACCATGGCCGGTACGACCATGAACAGCGAATAGTAATAACAAGTGAGGTTCGTGAGCGAGATCACGAGGCACGAACCCACGGCGAGGCCGATCCAAAGCAACTTGGTGCGCCGCAGCGACCACGCGGTCCACGCGAATGCGCCCGCGCAGATGAGCAGGAAGAGCGGCTTGACCGTCTTGAAGCGATCGATGCGGCTTTGCTTCCAACCCTCGAACGGGTCGTCCATGTTGTCGTCGCGCAAAAAGCGCATGCGCCCGTCCCAATTGGTGAGCAGCATGGTCTCGAGGCCCATGTGATTGGTGAGCGGAGTCGCGTTGTGCACCTTGATTGTGTGCCCGAAGAACTGCTTGTACGAGTCGACGCCGCAGACCGCGACACTTGCCGGAATCAGCACGCCGGCCGCGATCAAACAGCCGGCGATCAGTCGGCGATGGTCGCGTTGCAAGTAACCGAGTAGGCCCTTTTCAATTTTTATTGCTGGCGCGAGCGGTCCAGTTCTGCCGCGCCAGCCGCGACCTTTCACGACCGCTTCGTCGCCGGTCGTGCCGAAGCGATAGCGGCGGATGAGCTCGTAGAGCACCATGATGCCCCAGCCGCCGAAGAAGACGACCGGGAATATGCGCAAGAGAGACGACCAAGTGAGCGCGGCGCCGGACAAGAAAAACTTGCGCTTACGCGCGCAGCACACCGCGGCGACCAGGAAAAATAGCCAGTCTTGGCGCAGGAACGCGCCGCCCGTCCAATAGAAGTTTGCGGGCGCATTGCAGCCCCAAAACACCGTTGCGACGAGCATCACGCGCCAGCCGAAGGCCCAATAAAATAGAGCCACGATGCCGACGTGCAAGAGCACGTCGATGCCCGATAAGATCTTGAAAAACTTGTCGCCGGCGGGCGCAAAACTGCCGAACAGCTTGCCCGTCATCGTCCACACGGGTGGCGGATTGTACCCGTGGTCCTTCTGCATGTTGTCCCAGTAGCTACCGACCGACGAGTGATAAAACCAATCGACGTCCTTCTTCCAATCCTCCCAGCGTGCGGCCGTGAAGTGGTTCTTGCACTGGCCCGGATCGGTGAGGATGTACGTGTCTTTGACCGGTTTGATCAGGTTTACGTGCAGATCACGGATCTCGCGACTCGCCACTTGAGCGCGGCGACCGAGCTCGATTTCGGCGATCGCGGTGCACTCGTAGAGTCGGTTATAGCCAATCTCTTTGAAGTACTTCGAGCCGAGGTAATAGTGGAAGAACTCGTGCCGGTGGTAGTACTCGCTGTAACGAACGTTCGGATTGAAGAAGTCGAAGTAGGTGAAGAACGCGAGGATGGTCAGGACCCACGCGATGTTCCGCTTGTAGCGGCGCGGAATGCGTTCACGCAGGCGCGCCGCGCGCACCTCGTACATGAGCAAGAGCGCCGTCACCATCGTGAGCGCGATGCGCATGAACTTCATCGCGCCTTCCCAATTGTTCTTCTCGAAGATCTTGTTCTGCCAGAAGAAGTCCTGATCGGGAGCGAACGCGCTCAAATGAGAGATCGCGTTCACGACGGAAAGCAAAGTCATCGCTCGTAGATCCTTCCGCTCACCCGGTCATCCCGGACGACGCAGAGGCGTGTTACACCAGAGCCGGAGCCTTGTCAGGTGCTTCGAGTTGGCTCAGTGTCGCAGCGCGGAGCGTGCTCTGAGCCATTTTTTGCCGGCCGCTGTGCCGGACTGTGCCGTGCAGGAGCACCCCCCAAATAAACTCGAGCCGGGCAATCCATTGGACCGCCCGGCTCGTCGTAGCCCCAAAATCCCGGAGGGTGAGGGGCGTTGACCTGCGCTGCCCGCGCGATCGACGCGCGAGTCAGATCAGGCCCAGCCGTAGTTGCGAGGCCCTGAATGCCCGATGACCGGGCCGACCTCGTCCGGCTAACCTCGAGGGTCCACCTCCGGGATAAAGGTACAACTACTCATCATGCCTGTCCTCCTCCGGCAATAGCCGGACGCCCGCGCCCCTCACTCAAACGAGAGAGGCTCATCGCTCGGTAAGCGGCGGTGGGGGCGCTTCCGAAAGGAGACCGATTCGCGGTCTCGACCCTAAAGTGCGAGGTGTAGAGGAGCTCCTCCACCGGACAAGCCCGGGAACTTCTTCCTGCCTGCACGTTGCTGGAAAAAATAGCACTCGGCCCCCGAAATATCCAGGCTTTTATCTTTTTGGGTTAGGGGCGCGCCCAGCTGCGCGGTTCGGCCCGGTGGCGGACGTGATGCGCCTCGAGCCGCCGGAAGCTTGGGCTCGTCAATCGGCGATCGCGGTCGGGAGTGCGGTGCGCATGGCCGTCAAGTTGTAGCTCACGGTGCACGGTAGCGACGCGAAGCCGCCTGCTACGCCGACCCAATTCGAACACACACTGCCCGCTTCCGCGGAGTACGCAAAGCTCATGTTCACCGTGAAGCTCGCGACGTCGATCGTGCTCGAGCCGAGCACACCGCTCGCGACGTCGCTGCGCGCGACGGTGCAGCCGGGCCGCGCGCCTTCGGCGGCCTGCAACGTCACTTCGACGCCGCTCTGAAACGCGAAGCTCTCGCCGTCTTCGGCGATGGTGCCGGGGATCGCTTCTTCGCCGTTCAGCCAGTAGAGCGTGCTGCCGTCGCGCGAGAGCTGCACGTCGAAGGCCCAGCTGCTCGTTTCGCCGAGAATCGCACTGGCTTGGCAAGTGTCGCCGCTGAGGGTGCCGGTCGCGTGAAACGTGCCCAGGCGATCGCCGGGCTCGTGCGCGTCTTGGCCGTGCCCGACGCAGCCCGCGCACAAAAACAAAATCGCGCACACGACGTTCGGTCGCATGCGCGATGAGCTATCAGCAGGGCTCGCCGCGGGCCAAGATCCCGCGTTCCGGGCGAGCTCAGGACTGCGCGGCCGGTTCCGAGGCGGGGGCGGCGTTGCGCTTCAGCGCGTCTTCCAAGCCGATGCGCTTGCGCTGGCGGAGCTTCACTCGCTTGCCCTTGAGCGGCGTGGTGAGCCATTCGTGACGACGGCGGACGTTCCAGATTGCGCGATTCGACATGTGGGCGCGGCATTTAGCCGACCTTTCCGGAGCGCGCAAGGTAAAGTACCGGCGAAAAGTGACCACCGGCCAACTTTCGCTGATCCCCGCCTCGGGCGGGGTGGTCCGTTCGCCGCGCGGGCAGAGCTACTTGCTCGGCAAGCGGCTCGGCGCGGGCGCGTTCGGCGCGGTCTTCGACTGCATCGGCCCGTTCGACCAATCCTTCGCGCTCAAGCTCTTTTTGCCCGGCAATCGCCCGTACGAGCAAGTGCGCGCCGAGTGGCTGCGTGAAGCCGAGCGGCTGTACCGCTTGCGCCACCCGAACATCGTCTACGTGCACGATTACTTCGAGGAACAAGGGCTGTTTTTCTTGGTGCTCGAGCGCTGCGATCACAGCTTGGAAGAAATGTTGAGCGCGCCGTTCACCGATCGTTTGGTGGTGGATGTCGCGCGTCAGCTCTTGTTCGCGGTGCAGTACCTTGCGGACAACGAATTCGTGCACAACGATTTGCACGCGGGCAACGTGCTGGTCGTGCAAGGCGAACATCTGACGGCGAAGTTGAGCGATCTGGGCATTGCTCAAGAGCTTTACGGCTACGGCGGCGCGCGTCCGCCGATTGTGCAGCACCGCTTGATGGCGCCGGAAGTCGCGGCCGGCGGCTATTCGACCAAGCAGAGCGACCTCTATCAGCTCGGGCTTTTGGTTTATCAGATGCATACGGGCGTCTACCCGATCGACACCACGACCGGGTACGACGGCGTGATCGCGCAAATTCGCGAAGGCGTGCCGCGCGCCAAGGCCGAAGCACTCGGCACGCCGATCGGGGATGTCGTGAGCGTGATGCTGCGTCGGCAAGAGCAATATCGGTACACCTCCGCGCAGCAAGTTTGGGAAGATCTGCGGAAGCTCGACGTGTGGTCGCGCGATCGCGAGCTTCGCACTGGACCCCTGCCCAAGTTCGAGCTTGGGCCGGACACGCCGAAGTAGAACGGATCAGCATGCGCATCACGATGGTAAAAAAGAAGCTCCTCGGCGGCGAAGCTTGCAAGAAATGCGTGCAAGCCGAGGACATGCTGAAAGCGCGCGGACTCTGGTCGCGCATCGACGACGTGGTTTGGGCGAACGAGGGCGAGCCCGAGTCACCGGGCATGCAGCTTGCCGCGAAATACAAAGTCGATCTCGCGCCATTTTTCGTCGTCGAAGACGACGGCGCGGAGCCGCGCGTGTACACCAGCACGGTGCAGTTCATCAAAGAAGCGCTTGGCGGCGGCACGCGCGTCGAGCCGAGTGCGAGTTCGGGCGCAGCGCTCGGCACGGACGAACTTGCGAGCTTGGTCGTCGATTTCGACAGTGCGCCGCCGGAACGGACGATTCGCTGGCTGCTCGAGCGCTTCGGACGCGAAGCGGCGATCGCATTCAGCGGCGCCGAAGACGTCGCGATCATCGACATGGCCGTGAAGACGGGTTTGCCGTTTTCGGTTTTCACGCTCGATACTGGGCGCTTGCACCCCGAGACCTATCGCTTCATCGAAAAGGTGCGCACTCACTACGGCATCGCGATCGACGTGATGTTCCCTGACGCTGCGCAAGTGCAAGGAATGGTCGAGAAAAAGGGGCTATTCAGCTTTTACCAAGACGGTCACGGCGAGTGCTGCGGCATCCGCAAGATCGAACCGCTCCGGCGCGTGCTCGCGCAAAAGCGCGCTTGGATCAGCGGTCAACGTCGCGACCAAAGCCCGACGCGCACCGATGTTCCCGTGATTCAGCTCGACTCGTCGCATTCGGGACTCGCAGGTCAGCTCGTGAAACTGAATCCGCTCGCGGGTTGGAGCTTGAAAAAGGTGTGGAGCTACATCCGAGCCAACGAAGTGCCGTACAACGAGCTCCACGACCAAGGCTTCATCTCGATTGGTTGCGAGCCCTGCACGCGCGTGCCGCGCCCGGGCGAACACGAGCGCGCCGGGCGCTGGTGGTGGGAAGAAGCCACTAAGCGCGAATGCGGACTGCACGTTTAGTCGGCGTGCTCGCGAGCGGCTGGACGCTGTGCGCGTGGCCAGCCGTAGCGCGAGCGGACGTTCAAGGGTTGTGGCCGCTCGGCACTCCGGGCCGCGATCCGACGTTCAACTGGGACTTGGATTTCTTCGGCCAAGTCGAGGCCGGCGGATTCGTCGCGCTGAATGATTTCTCGGGCTTTGGTGGGCTTGGTTTGAAATCACAGTTCAGCGTGGAGGGCATCGGTGGTGCCGTCGGCTTGCGCTGGGAGCGCGACGCACGCGGCAGCGGCGGGCTCGGCTTCTTCGAGCCGCAGCTTCGTCCGTTCGAGCTCGCCAAGTGGCGACTCTATCGCTACGTCGATCCGTATCTTGCGGTCGGAACCGAGCTCGGCGCGAACGCGCGCGGATTTCGCGCTACCGCTTACGCAGCGGGCGGCGTCGACATCGCGCTTTGGCCGAGCGAAGCGCACCCCGCGTTGAACGTGGAGTACGTCCTGCGCGCCGCGCAAACCCCTGACGACTTCGCGACACAGGTGTTGAGCCTCGGACTATCCGTGCGTTCGGTGTTCTAGTTTTCGTCGAAGACTCAGTTGATGACTTTAGTGCCGTTGCCGCGCAAGGGCGCCAGCGTCAGTCCGTCTTCGTCGGCGGGCGTGCCCGCGACATAGACAAACTTGAGGCCTTTGATCGCTTTGAGCGGCGAGGCATCTTTGACTTTGGTTCGCTGAATGCTGAGCTTTTCGAGCTTCGTCATTTTCGCGAGCGGGCTGATGTCTTCGACTGGGCAATCATCGAGCGCGATCTCCGTGAGCGAAGTGAGCCCGGCGATTGGCTTCAAATCCGAGACTTGGCTGCGGCCCAGATCCAAGCGATCGAGCTTCGTGAGCTTGGCGAGCGGCGTGAGATCTTTGATTTGATTGCGCGAAGCGGCGAGTGATTCGAGATCCTTCGCGCTCGCGATCGGCGTCAAGTCGTCGTAGTCGCCCGGGCCGAGGAACAAGTCTTTCAGCCCTGTGAGTTGCGAGAAGATGCAAATGTCGAGGCCGGCCATTTTGACCTGCGACAGATTTAGCGATTTGACCTTCTTCAGATCAGCGTTCGTGATCGCGCCGTCCGGTTTTTGCAGCTTCTTCCGCACTTCGGCTTCGATTTCTTTTTGATCGAACGTGACGTTCGGGCCTTTCGGACAATCTTCGAGCTTCTTCGTGACTTTGGGTGGTGGAGGTTTTTCTGCTTCCGGAGCCGCTGCGCTCGGTGCGGGCTTGGCCGAAGGCGCAGCGGAAGCCGTGGCCGCCGCTGAAGCGGCGGCATCTGGCTTCGCCGGATCGTCACACGCCGAAAAGAGCAACCCCAAACCAAACACGCAAAGCGAACGATGAAACGTCGACATCGCCGCTGACTCTAGTATCGGTTCACGTTGGGTTGGAAGCGGGGCGGCGCGCTTTGCGCTTCGATCCGGCGCGCGGGCCGCGGCGGTCGACGCCCAAGACGCGCACCAAATCCAAGAATTTGTGCAGTGCCGGCGACAGATTTTGCTGACGCCAGACGATCAGGAGCTCGACCTGTGGCGCGCCTGCGATCGGACGAAAGCTCAAGCCAGGCCGGCGAAAGTTGCGCATCGAGGAAGGCATGATCGAGACACCGAAGCCCGCGGCGATCATGCTGATGATGTCGAGCTGCGGCGCCTCTTGCACGATCCGCGGCGTGAAGCCCGCGGCGCGGCACAAGCCCATCAGTTGGTCGAAGTAAGCCGGGCCGCGTGAACGCGGAAACATCACGAACGGTTCGTGTGACAGCGCGGAGAGCGCAATCAAGCGTCGCGAGCAGAGCGGATGGTCGTCGGGCAGCACGACCATCAGCGCTTCGCTGCGCACGCGTTCGGATACGAGTGTCGGATCGTCCACCGACGAGCGCACGAAGCCGACGTCGAGGTTGCCGGCTTTTAACGCGTCGATCTGTTCGCCCGGTGACATTTCGCGAAGCGCGATCGCGACCGCGGGAAAGCGCGTGCGGAACGCGCGTAAGAGTTCGGTGAGCCCGCTGTAGGCGAGCGAAGACGGATAGCCGACCACGACTCGTCCGCTCTCGCCCTCGCTCGCGCCGCGCGCGTCGTGAATCGCGGCGTCGAGGGTGTCGAAGACGTGGCGCGCGCCGTTCAGCAAGGTGTTACCCGCAGGGGTGAGTTCGACGCGCCGGCGCGAACGCTCGAACAGCTGGAACCCGAGCTCGGCCTCGAGCAGCTGGATCTGCCGACTGAGCGGCGGCTGGGCCATGTGCAGGCGCTGCGCGGCGCGCCCGAAGTGCAACTCTTCGGCGACCGTAACAAAGTATCGCAAATGCCGAAGCTCCATCGATCGCGCGTCCTTCGCCGTGAACTACGTCACTGATACCTTAAAAGTATCACAGGGTCGGAAACAATATATTGGACGATCGCTCCGGCGGACCTTAGGAGGTAGCAAGCCTGCCGTTTGCTGCGGTCCTGCGGATCGGCGGCGCGTTCAAGCGGTCTTTCTCATGTGGCTCGTACTCGTCGCGCTCAAGCGCCCCTACACGTTCGTCGTGATGTCGATGCTGATCGTCATCTTGGGCGTTTTCACGATTATCCGGATGCCGGTCGACATTTTCCCGGACATCGACATCCCGGTCGTCACCGTGATCTGGAACTACGCCGGGCTGCCCCCTGAAGAGATGGAGCAGCGCATCACCACCGGTTACGAGCGCGTGCTCACGACCACGGTGAACGATGTCGAGCACGTCGAGAGCCAGACGCTGAGCGGCATCGCCGTGATCAAGATCTTCTTTCAGCCGGGCGCCAGCATCGACGCGGCCGTTTCGCAGGTGACCGCGATCTCGCAAACCTGGGTGAGGCAACTGCCGGCAGGCGGGACGCCGCCTTTCATCATTCGCTACAGCGCTTCGAACGTGCCGATTTTGCAGATCGGTCTCGAGAGCGACACGTTGAGTGAGCAGCAGCTCTTCGACTACGGCGTGAACTTCATCCGCGCCGATATCGCGACGGTGCCAGGCGCACAGCTGCCGTATCCCTACGGTGGCAAGCAACGCCAGGTCGTGATCGATATCGAACCCAAGAAGCTCTACGCATGGGGCCTCTCGCCGCGCGACGTGAGCAATGCGCTGGGGTTGCAGAACGTGGTTTTGCCCACCGGCACGGCAAAGATGGGTGTCGAGGAATACCCGATCCTAATGAATTCGAGTCCCGAGCTGATCTCGCAGCTCGGGGAAATTCCAATCAAAACCGTCAACGGCACCACCATCTACATCAAAGACGTGGCCAACGTGCGCGACGGTTACTCGCCCCAGACCAGCATGGTGCACGTCTCCGGCAAGCGCTCGGTGCTGATGAGCATCCTCAAAAACGGCAGCGCGAGCACGCTCGACGTCGTCCGTCGCATCCGCGAGATCTTGCCGACCACGATGGCCAAGCTGCCGAAGGAGCTGAAGGCCTCGTTGATGTTCGATCAATCCGTGTTCGTGCGCGCGGCGATCTCCGGCGTGGTGCGCGAGGCGGTTATTGCGGCGGCCCTCACCGCATTGATGATCCTGCTCTTCCTCGGCAGCTGGCGCAGCACGTTGATCGTCGTGATCTCGATTCCGCTCTCGATCTTGGTGTCGATCGTGATGCTGCACGCGCTCGGGCACACGCTCAACGTGATGACCTTGGGCGGCATGGCCCTCGCGGTCGGCATCTTGGTCGACGACGCGACCGTCGAGATCGAGAACATTCACCGGAACCTGGCTCAGCGAAAGACAATGGTTCGCGCGATCCTGGACGGCGCCCAGGAAATTGCGCTGCCGGCGCTGGTGTCCACGTTGTGCATTTGCATCGTGTTCGTGCCGGTAGCGTTCATTGCCGGCGCGGCGAAATCCTTGTTCGTGCCACTCGCGCTCGCGGTCGTGTTCGCGATGCTCACGTCGTACATTCTGTCGCGTACGCTCGTGCCGACGCTCGTGCGCTACTTGCTCGAGAAGGAAGTGAACGCGCACGCGCAGGGCCTCGACTCGCTGCACCCGCTCGGCCCGGTCGGGCGCTTTTTTGCGGCGTTCGAGCGCGGGTTTGCGCGGCTGCGCATCGCCTACGGCGGCCTGCTCGCCTGGACGCTCGACAATCGTGCTGCGTTCGCGGCCGTGTTTTTGACCTTCGTCGTGACGTCCGCAGCGGTGCTCACGCCTCTACTAGGTCGCGATTTCTTTCCCAGCGTGGATGCCGGCTTGATCAAGCTGCATGTGCGCGGCGCGCCCGGCCTGCGCGTCGAAGAGTCGGAGCGGCGTTTCGCGGCGATCGAAGAAACCGTCAAAACCGTGATCCCGAAGGACGATCGCGACGATGATCGACACGATCGGCGTGCCGAACAGCGGCATCAATCTGTCGCTTAGTGAAGGCGCTCTGATTTCGCCTTCGGACGGCCAAATCATGATCTCGCTGAAAGGGGGCCACAAACCGACGCAAGACTACGTGCGCAAATTGCGCCGGACGCTGCACCGCGAGTACCCTGAGACGACGTTCTTTTTCTTGGCACCGGATATCTCGACACAGGTGTTGAACTTCGGTCTGGCCGCGCCGATCGACGTGCAACTCGTCGGCGCGCCGGGCAAAGAGGCGGATACGCTCGCCGTCGCGCGCAAGATCATGACGCAGATGCGCAGCATCCCGGGCGCCGCCGACGTGCACATGGCCCAAGTCTTGACCAAACCCGAGCTTCGCATCGACGTGAACCGCACGATGGCATCGATGGCCGGGCTCACGCAGAAAGACGTGGCCAGTGACATCTTGGTGTCGCTGTCTTCGAGCACACAGGTTGCTCCGAGTTTTTGGCTCGATGCGAAGCGCGGCGTGCAATACGCCGTCGCGATCCAAACGCCGCAATACGAGAACAACAGCGTCGACGCCGTCGATCAGACACCGATCTCGGTCGGGACCGACACGCCGCAGCTGCTCTCGAACATGGCTTCGATCTCGCGCACCATGGGACCGGCGAACATCACGCACCTGAACGCCGCGCGCACCTACGACGTGCAGGCCAACGTCGACGGCACAGATCTCGGCTCGGTTTCGAGCGCCGTGTCCAAGATCGTCGACGCGATGAAGCCGAGTTTCCCCCGTGGCACGACGGCCAAAATCAAAGGCCAAGCCGAAAGCATGGAATCGTCCTTCACTGGCCTGAGCTATGGGCTGATCTTCTCGGTCGTGCTCGTGTACTTGCTGATGGTGGTCAATTTCCAGTCCTGGCTCGACCCGTTGGTGATCTTGATGGCGCTACCGGGCGCGATCGCCGGCATCATTTGGATACTGTTTTTGTCTCACACGACGCTGAGCGTGCCGGCGCTGATGGGCTCGATCATGTGCGTCGGCGTGGCGACGGCAAACAGCATCCTGGTGGTCACCTTCGCCAACGACATGCGGGTGGTCGGGTTGGACTCGGTCAAGGCCGCGCTCGCCGCCGGCATGACGCGCCTGCGCCCCGTGATCATGACCGCGCTCGCGATGATCATCGGCATGTTGCCGATGTCGCTCGGTTTGGGTGAGGGGGGCGAGCAAAACGCGCCGCTGGGCCGCGCCGTCATCGGCGGCCTGATGCTCGCCACCGTGACCACGCTCTTCTTCGTTCCCGTGATGTACAGCTTGCTGCGCACCAAGCCGCCCGCCGCCATCGATCCGACTTTGGAGGAAGTATGA
>DASYCL010000685.1:0-3316 GCA_036500245.1 Polyangiaceae bacterium
TCGAGTTCGCGCGCGTGCTGCGCAGCTTTCGTGGGATCGAGATCGAAGTGCGCGACCGAGAGCACCTCGTGCGCGGCCGTTTGGTCGACGTGATCTCACTCGCCCACGCGAGCGCCGAGCAATGCTCGGTGGAAACCTCGCGCGCGAATGCGCCCGCTTCGCCGGCGCCGACGTCCGCGCCGTGCAGCGAATCGCGCGACGCGAATCTCGTCGTGCTCGCCGCAGATGGCACGCTGTCGCGCGTCGCGCTTCACGGCGTGAGCAGCGTGCGCGCGCTCGATCAAAGCGTCGCGGCCGAACTCTCGCGTGCGCTCGACGCGGCGACGGCGCGAAAGTCCGCGCGGGGACGCGAAATCTTGCGCGTACATGGCTCCGGCTCGACCGAACTCACGCTCGGCTACGTCGCCGAAGCGCCGGTTTGGCGCTCGAGCTATCGGCTCGTGCTCGACGACGCGAGCCACAGCGCAAAACTTCAAGGCTTCGCCCTGATTCATAATGACACCGGCGAAGCCTGGCGCGGCGTCAAGCTCGAGCTGGTCAATGGCCGGCCGAGCTCATTCCTCTACCCGATGGCAGCACCGCGCTATGCGCGCCGCGCGCTCGTCACCCCCGACGAACCATTGTCGACCGTGCCGCAATTGCTCACGCGCACCGCAGACGACGAGTGGGAACCCGACGTGGGCGATTCGATCGCCGAGTCCTACGGCGCAGCCGGGCTCGGTCTTTCCGGCGCGGGCGAAGGCGGCGGCGGGCGCGGGGAAGGCATCGGCCTTGGTTCGGTCGGTACGGTCGGGCATGGCGCGGGCTCGGGCTCGAGCAACGCGTTCGACGTGGGCAACCTCACGAACCTCGGCACGGCGAGCGGAGTCGAGGGCGCCGCGCAATTCTCGTACGCGCTCGACTCACCGATCGATCTCGGACCGCACGCATCCGCGCTCGTGCCCTTCGTCGACGAAGCGATCACGCTCACGCGCGTGACCTGGTTCGGAGACGACGATGACGGCGAAACCGGCGCGCGGCTCGTCAATTCGTCCGCGCAAACGCTGCCCGGCGGAGTACTGAGCGTGTTCTCGGACGGCGGATTTTCGGGCTCCACACTACTCCCGCGCACCAAGCCAGGGGAAACGCGCGTGCTGCGCTTCGGCCGCGATTTGGACGTCACGCTGCGTCGCAATACGCGGCTCGAGGGCAGCGAGCCGATGCACTATTCATACGAAGCGAGCGAGCTCCGCGAACACGATTTGCGTCGATCAAAAATTTTCTGTGAGCTCGAGAACAAAAGCAAGACGGCGCGCACCGTGAGCGTCGCGCTGACAATCGTCGCGAATGCGCGCGTCTCGGGCGCCGACGAGCTCACTTACGACAGCGCACTCGGTCGCGCGATAGCCTCGTTCCAATTGCCCGCTGGCGCCAAACTCACGCGCACGCTCGAAGTCAGTGAAGGCATCACGACGCCAATCCCACGCGCACAGCTCAGCTCCGACTTCCTGCAGCGCGCAGCGAACACACCGAGTCTAGACGCGAAGCAACGCGCGAGTTTGCGCGCGGCGAGCAATGCCATGTACCAAGTCGAGATTCGTCGCGGCGCGCTCCCCAAAAGAAAATCTGAAATCGACGAAGCACTCGCGGACTCCGCTCGACTCGAGTCTCATGTTCGCGCGCTCGGCCCCAATAGCGACGAAGGTCGACTCGCCGCCGCCCGGCTACGAAAAATCGAAGACCGAGTCACCGAGCTTCGCGCCAGAGTGCACGCGCTCGAAAGCGAAATGGCCGACTACGACTCACGTGTCTGGACGGCCCTGGCGACGCTTGGTTGATCGCGTTCCCCTCTGATTACGGCCAATTCCAGCCAGCAAATATTTTACCCGGGTATTATTGACAAGCCAATTTACCCGGGTATTATTGATCCATGGATGCTGCGAAGACCTACTCCGCGTTTGTCGGTGAGCGGCTGATTGCCGCGGGTGATCTGCCGAGCGTACTCCGCGCCGTCAAAGCACATCTCGATAAGGCGCGCGATCCGCGAGTTTTGATGTTCGAAGATCAAAGCGGAGAGCAGCTGGACTTCGACTTCAGCGGCAACATCGCTGAAGTGCTCGCGCGCGCGATCCCGGTGGTGCCCGAGCGCAGCGGGCCGGGCCGGCCGAAGCTCGGCGTCGTTTCGCGCGAAGTGTCGCTCTTGCCGCGTCATTGGGAGTGGCTCGAAGCTGAGCCACAAGGTATCTCGGCCACGCTGCGTCGTTTAGTGGACGACGCGAAGAAGAAGAATCCCGGCGAGCAACCAGCGCGTAAGACACGCGAAGCCGTGCATCGCTTTTTAACGGCGATGGCCGGCAATTTCGAAAACTACGAGGATGCGACGCGCGCGCTCTTCGCACGAGACGATGCGCGCTTCGCGGAGCTGATTCGCAGTTGGCCGCTCGATATTCGTCGTCACGCGTTGCGCCGACTCGAACACCCGGACGAGCTCTAAAACGAGAAGCGCAGCTGATTCCAAGGCCAGACCGCAGAAGCACGCTTCCAGATTCCTCGGAAAATTCGAGCGAGCGTAAATTCCAAGACGCCGCCTTTCGCCGCGTAGACGCCGTGGACTTTTGCGCGTCGACCAATGAGGCGCGCTGAATCCCGCTCGCTTCTTGCGTCTTGGAAAGAACCATTCCAAACCGGGTAACGGTTTCTGGAATCGGTTCCAGAAAACGACTCGAAACCGGTTTCAGACATGCTAAACACGGGATATGTCGACGAGTGCTCGCCGAATCGCTGAATGGGTAGGTGCATGTGTCATGGGAGCAGCGGCGCTGCTCGCCACGGGAAGCGCCGAGGCCCAAGTATTTCAAACCGACGCAGCGAAGACGCCGCTGCCGCAGCCCGTTGGTCAGGCCGAGCTCAGCTTGGTCGACGATTCTTGGGGTTGGAACTCGACGACCGCGTCGTATACCGATCCAGTCACGGGCGCGAACGTGAACCCGCCGATCATCTACGGCCAATACTATTCACCGCCGACGTACCCGCAATTCGTGACCGGTGACGCGATCACATTGCAAGGCTTGTTCAAGTGGCGGCACGAGACCATCGATCCGGTGAAGGATGCGAAGACGGGCCCCGGTTACTTCTCGCCAACGTGCGGATTTCAGGGCCAGTTGCTGCTTCTGGGCGGCAACTGCAAGGTCTCGTTCGGCTGGTACAATGTCGACGATCCGAACAGCACGACGCCACCCGCGGCGAACGAGATCTACGAGCTCATTCCTTCCGATCCGAGCTACCTGAATTGCTTGGACGAGAACGGCGGTCCCAAAACGGACGGCTTCTGTCCGAA
>DASYCL010000686.1:0-9766 GCA_036500245.1 Polyangiaceae bacterium
TCAAAATGTGTAGCGCAGCGCGACGCCCGAAACCCAGGCCAGCGGCGCGCCAGTGCTTTCCTGCCGTTTGAACGTGGAGGTGTAGTCGCGGACCCCGCCGTGGAGGGCGAGCGCCAAGTGCGGACTCACTTGATACCACTCCACCCCGAGCTCCCCGGCCACGTACAGGTGGAGCTTGTCCGCGTTCGGGTAGCCGTAGATGCCGAGCACGTCGTCGCTCACCTCGGCGCCGCCCACGCTGCCTTGCAGATACAAGCCGACGCGGTCGCTCGCTTTGAGCGTGCCGCGCAGACCCGCGCCAAAGCCCCACAACGAGTACGTGCGCGCGGGCGGCGGTGGGTGCGCGTAGGACGTATCGGAAACCACCAAATCGCCCTCTGCAAACACCATCAAGAAGCGCAGCGGCTCGAAGCCGAGCTGCAGCCGAAACCACGGCGCGATCGGCGAGATGTGCTTCATATCGCCGATCTGCCCGAACGCGCCGATGCTCGACTCGACCACGAAGCCCCGATGCCGCGGCGGTGGAGGCGGCGCCGGTTCCTCTTCTTCCGCGCCCGTGTCGGCTTCCGGCTTCGCGCTCGGATTCTGATCGAGCCATGACTCGACTTCGCCCGGCGTGATCGTTCTTTCTTTGGTTTGTTCCGCGGCGCTCGCGCTTCGGCAGTGATACGCAAAACACGTCGCGCACGTCGCTAGGAACAATGCGGCGTAGAGTGCGGCCCGGCAGCTCCGATCGAGGCTCGAGGCAAGCACGCGCATGAACGCCAATCTTAGTCTCGATCCTGCCCAAGAAGCTATCCCGGATCCCGCATGGCTCTTGCTGGGAGCGAGCTCGCGCCGGTCGGCGCGCCAAACGGCGGGATACTCGAGATCCGTCCGCGTTTGCGCGTGAAGCTTCTGGGTGTGAGTAGAAACTACTTGTCGTCGTCCTTGATTTCCTCGTCATCTTCGCCGAAGAATTCGGACTCCTCGTGCATGTCGTATCTCTTTGCGACCGCGGGATCCGTGGTCGTGAGATAGGCGTAGTCGTCACCCGTTCCGCCCTTCGGGTCGAGCGCAACGCCGTCGGCTTTCATCTTGCGCAGCTCATCGGCGGCAGCACTCAGCGTTTCGATCATATCGTCGATGGACGCTGCGTCGACGCTCAGGAATTTGTTGCGCCAGAGCCGCACGTATTTCTTCGTCACCGCGTTCAACCCGTCCCAAAGCTCGTCGTATTCATTGCGCACGTATTCGTGCAAGTTTTGAGCGAGCGCGCGCGGAAGTTGGTGCTGCTTGATGAGCTGCTGAACGTCCACGAGATCCTTCGCCCGATCCGGTCCACCGCTCATACCCGAGGCGAGCTTCAACTCGATCAGGCGATGGAGTCCCACGAATTTCACACCGTCTTGGACCAACGGATCGGCTTCAGTGGGTTCCGGGAAGCTCAACGGCTGTGGTTTTCCGCTTCCTGGGAAGTCGCCCGTCAGCACGAATTCGATCTTCACATTCGTGCTTGTATCCCGAATGTTCTTGCTTCCTTCAAACAGGCGGCGATAGCCGAGGCCCGTGAGGTTAGCGTGGATCTTTTTGAGGTCATTCTTCGTGACGAGTACGTCGACGTCCTCGGTCATGCGTGCGTAGCCGTGAGCGGCTAGCGCCATCCCACCGATGACGACGTACGGAATGCCGAGTTCATCGAGCCTGGCCTGAAGGTTGTGAATCGTTTCGCGTAGGCTTCCTTCGCCGCGGAAGAATTTGTCTGACTCTGCCATCATCCACTCCGGCTCGCGTCGCAGCCGCTCCTCGTACGGCAAGTCCTCGCGCGT
The DNA here is from genome assembly GCA_036500245.1 of Polyangiaceae bacterium. GTDB lineage: Bacteria > Myxococcota_A > Polyangia > Polyangiales > Polyangiaceae > PMG-095. The sequence goes on from DASYCL010000686.1 coordinate 1,809, forward strand.
CAGCTCGGGCGAACGATTCCCGCGAGTTTCTAGCCAACGGGACAGGGATGCAGCCGGCACGGCCAAGCAAGGCTAGCAAACAAGTGCTTCTCGCGCAGTCAGGGATTGGAGCTCCGCCGTGACCGTTTAGCTGGTGGTCGTGCACCCATCGGTGTCACCCCATGAAATCCGCGCGCGTTGCGATCGTGAATAGCGGAAAGCCGGCCGCGCGAATGGTCTCCGCGCCACCCTCTTGGCGATCGACGAGTGCGATGATTCCCACCACCGTCGCACCTGCGGCCTTGAGCGTCTCGACCGCGTTCAGGCTCGAGCCGCCGGTCGTCACCACGTCTTCGAGCAGCGCGATGCGCGTGCCGGGCTTGAGCGATTTGTCGCCTTCGACGAGCTTCGCGCTGCCGTGATCTTTGCGCGCTTTGCGCACGTAAAAGCCGGTCAATGGTCGTCCCTTTTGAAAGCTCACGAGCGACACGGCGCTCGCCAGCGGGCAACCTCCGAGCTCGACACCGCCGACCGCGTCGCACTCCGGCACTTCGCTCAGCGCTTGAAACATCAGCTCGCCGACCAAAGCGTGACCCTCGGCCGTCAAAATCGTCTGCTTACAATCGATGAAAAAATCACTCTCGCGCCCCGAAGCGAGGATCACCTTACGCCGCTCGAAGCTCAGTTCCCTGAGCAGTTCAAGCAACCGCGCGCGCTTTTGCGTGTCGAGCATGGGCTGGAAGGTACGCCGCCGACGGGAGGTCAGGGCCACTTTTTTTGCGTGCGCGTTTTTTTGTTTTGCGCTGCGCGATGTGACTTGCTCGGCCGCTCGCGCGACGTGCAACGCGACCGGCGCCTGTTCGGTCAGGTCTTGTTGGGTCCGGCCGCCATTCGAGAACCGTGATCAGCCCGGCGAGTCTGGAGCTTTGTTTTATTTCCGTGCAACCGGCCCAGGCCCTTCGCGCGCGCTCCGGCGCGAGAGAGGAAAAAGAGAGCAGCGCGGCTACTCTCTGCCTTTTCTCTTTTTGGCTTTGATGCCTTTGCCAAGTACCGGAATCACCGGCGGCGGTGGACGGCGTGGCTCGGGTTTGTGAGCGCGGGGGCCTTCGATTTCGGCGGGAGCGGGGCTCGGCGCGGCGCGCATCGGTTCGATTTTGCGCGGTTCGGCTTTGTGCGGGGCTTTCAGCATCGATGCGGGTAGCGGCTGCGGCGCGACGCGCGCGACCGCAGGCCTGCGCTGCGCGCTCGTCGCGTTGGTGCTCGCCGCGGGCAGCGCGGCTTCGCCGTCGGTTTGCACGTGTCCGCGCACGAATGCGCCCGGCGCGATGCCGATGCGCGGGCTCGCGATGTCTCCCGCGACGCGCGCGCCACGCTCGACCAAGACGACTTCGCTGCCGCGCAGATCGCCCTGCACTTGGCCGGAAACCGTCAATTGAGTGCCGCTGACGCTGCCGCGCACGCGACCGCTCGCGCCGACCACGACTTCACCCGTGACGGTTACGTCGCCCTCGACGCGACCCAAAATTTCGAGCGAGCCTTCGCCGCGAACGTGGCCGCTCACCACCGTGCTGGCGCCAATCACCGAGCTGTCGGCCATGCCCCTCTAGATCTCCATGTCGACGTTGCCCTTGAACGAGGCACCGTCCGCAATCGTGAAGCGCGCGGCCTTGATGTCGCCGACGAGCTTGCCGCCGGCTTGAATGTCGACGCGCTCGGAGGCCGTAACGTCTCCGGTGACTTGGCCCGCGACGCTCAAGCTCGTGCCCGTGATGTCCGCGCCGACCACGGCCGTGCTGCCGACGGTGACCGCGTCCGTCGTCGTGAGCCGGCCGCGCAATTTGCCGTGAATCACGATCTCTTCGTCGCCCGTGATGTCACCTTCGATGGTGAGCCCTTCGCCAATCACCGTGCCTGCCATCGTCTCGCCTTCCAGAGCCTTCGAAGCTTTGCTCAACGGCGCCGCTGAGCGCCAAAATCCAACTCGAATTCGGTCTCGAGCCGCACCGAAACGCGCGCGCCCGGCTCGATCGAAATTTCGGCGCCGCGGAGCTGACCGCGCACGTGCGCGCTCGAGCGGACCGCGATTGCGCCTTCGGCCTCTGCGTCTCCCACGAGCTTGCCGCCGATCTCGATCGCGTCACCGTGGACGTTGCCTTCGATGCTGCCGCTGTCGGCGATCTCGGTTTCACCGTGCACGCTCACGTCCCCCTTGACGCTGCCTTCGACGCGCAGCGTGCCGGCGCCATTGATGCGCCCGGTCACGCGCGTGGCCGGACCGAGGACGCTGAACTCGAGCGGTGAGTGGTTCATTCAATGAGCGCACGCTAGTCCTTGCGCCGGTAAATTACTACTGACTGTCAGCCGATCCTGGGAGTTTTTTGGGCCCTGCGTGCTTCATTGCGCTTGGCCGCCCGCGTGACTGGATACGCGACGGGCGCCTGTTCGGTCAGTTCTTGTTACTCGCCTCTCATTCGAAAACGGTGATCAGCCGCGCTAACCAGGCGGCTTTGTATTATTCCCGTGCATTCGACTGTCATCCTTCGCGCGCGCGCCGGCGCGAAAGAGAAGAGACAAGAAGTGATGAGCGGTTAACTGACCGCTCATCGCATCTCCCCCTCTTTCGCGCCCGAGCGCGCGCGAAGGGTCCGGACCAGATGCCCGGAAGTAAAACAAAGCTACTGATTCGCCGGGCTGATCACGGTTTTAGAAAGAAGAGCGGCCACGTTAGAACTGACCGAACAGGCGCCCGTCGCGTCGCTCGACGCGCGAGCGGCCAAGCGCTGTACTAGCGCAGGGCCAAACAAGGCATGCAGACAAGCCTACTTCTCGGTCACGACACCAGCTCCCCGGAGCTCGCGCACGCGCTGCGCGGCGAGCACCTCGCCGGCGCGGGGCACCGAGCGGAACAAGGCGCGCGCAAACAAACGTCGTCGTTCGTCCGCCGGCAGATCCCCGGGCCGACCCTCGGTCGCCGCTGCGAGCAGCACCGAAGCAGCCACGCTGACATTCAGACTCTCGACGAAGCCGCGCATCGGGATGCGCACGGCGCGTGTCGCCGCTCGCTTGAGCGTTTCGCAAATGCCGTCGTGCTCGTTGCCGAGTAAGAGCGCAAGCTTCGGAATCTTGGCCAAGTCCGGCGGCACGAGCTCGCCCTGCGGGTGCGTCGCGACGAGCTCGAAGCCGCGCGTCTGGAGGTAGCTCACGGCAGCCTCCGCCGTTCGATGATGGTGCACTTCGAGCCAGCGCTCGCTGCCCTTGGTGATGCGTCGCGCGATCAAGAACGCTTCTTCGCGCGGCACCACGTGCACCGTCGGCACGCCGAACGCGTCGCAGCTTCGCATCACGGCCGAGCCGTTGTGCGGGTCGTGTGGCGCGTCCAAGAGCACGGTCACGCTCGAAAGCCGCGCGCCGATCACGGCTTCGATGCGCGCTTTGCGGGCGTCTCCGGCGAGCGGCTCGAGCGTCTCGATCACGCCATCGACCGTCCAGCTCTCCGGCCACGGTTCGCCCGGCAAACTCTCGGCGAATTCGGCGCCGACTTCTTCACTCGCGCGTCTCAAAACGGTTTTTCCTCAACCTGCGGGGTAAGCGTAAAGGCCGGCACTGCGCCGGCAAAAGTCTCTGCCTTCGTTGCCCGGTCGCGAGGACTTCCCTAAGCCCGGAACAAGCATTACGTTCTTTCCCTCAACACAGGCACCGCGGCCAAGGCGGCGGTGAAGGCAAGAAAGACCCCAATGGCATCCGATAAGGTTCATGTTTTCAACGACCTCAACTTCGAGCAAGAAGTGCTGAAGTCGAACGTTCCGGTCCTGGTGGATTTCACGGCGACCTGGTGTGGACCCTGCAAGCAACTGTCGCCGATCGTCGACCAACTCGCTGAAGATCTCAACGGTCAGGTGAAGGTGGGCAAGCTCGATATCGACGATTCGCCTGTCACCGCCGGTAAGCTCGGCGTGCGCGGCGTGCCCACGGTGATGGTGTTCAAGAACGGTGAGCGCTCTGCGCAGCATGTCGGCCTCACCACCAAAGCCAAGCTAGCGGAGCTAGTGAAGATCTGAGCTCCGCTGCTCCGGGCCCGGACGACGGCGCGCACTCGAGTCGTCGCTCGGGCTCGCGTTCGTGGAGCAGGCGCCGGCGCCGGCTGTATTGGTTGCCGGCGGGCGTGATCGGCTGCTCGCAGCTGCTGTTCGCGATCGCTCTGTCGCGCTTCCTGCCGCTCGTGCTCGCGCTGATCGCGACCGCGGCGCTTTACGTCGCGACCACGCTGCGCTTCACGGCGCAAATGCGCGATCGTCCGCGCCCGCGCTTCGTGACGCGCTTTGTCGACGCGCCGCTGTTTTGGCATTTCGGCGCCAGCACGTTCATGCTGGTTTCGAGCCCGTTGTGTAGCGCGCTCGCGCTGCTCGTCGGGTTGTTCGAAGGCGCGACTGTTGGTGGCGTGTTCGTGATTTGGAGGGTGGGCGTGGGCGTGTCCTACGCGCTCGGACTGCTGGTTGCGGCGTGGGCAATTTGGGTGGAGCGGCGCTTGGTGCAAATTCGCCGGCTCTCCGTCGCCGTCGCGAATCTGCCGCCCGAGTTCGAGGGCTACACCATCGCCCAGCTCAGTGACCTGCACGTCGGTAGCTTCGATCCCAAAGAGCGCGCGCTCGAATGGGTCGCGCTCGCCAACGCGCTCGACCCGGATCTCGCCGTCGTCACGGGCGACTTGGTCACTTCGGGCGGCGGCTTCTATCGCGATGCGGCCGACGCGATCGCCGCCCTCCGCGCCAAGGACGGCGTGTTCGTCACCACAGGCAACCACGATTTGCACCAAGAAGCAGAGCTCGTGCGTTTGATTCGCGAGCGCGGCCCCGTCGTGTTGCAGAACGACTCGCGCGCGATCCGCCGCGGCAACGCCGCGCTCGTCGTGGCTGGCATGGAAGCCAAGCGCGCCGATCCCAAGGACGTAAAACGCACCCTGCGCGGGCAGCCGGAAGGCGCGCCAATCGTCCTCTTATCTCACTACCCGACTTCGTTCGAAGCTGCGGTCGAGGCCGGCGCGGATCTCGTTTTGACTGGGCACACGCACGGCGGCCAGCTCGGCATTCCGTTTCTGAGTCAGCGCCTGAACTTCGCGCGGCTGACGAATCAGCGATCGCGCGGCCCGGTCTACGCTGGCAAAACGATGATGTACGTGAACGCAGGTCTCGGCACGACGGGCCCGCCGATGCGCCTCGCCGTACCGCCGGAAATCGCGCTCTTCACGCTGCATCGCGCGCGCTGCTGAGCGCGTGCATCAGCGCTTGCGAGCTCGCGCGGTCGCGCTCTTCGACTTCGGTCGGCCGCGTTTGATCACCGGCGGTTTGCCGGCGCGAAGCAAAGCGCTCGGCTCGACTCCGAGCGCGTCGGCGAAAACCGCCAGGCTGCCGACCGTGAGATTGACTTCGCCGCGCTCGACGCGCTGCGCGTAAGAGAGATCGAGCTCGGTGAGCTCGGCGAGGTGCTCCTGAGTCCAGCCGCGCTTGAGCCGCAAGCGTTGCAAGTTGCCTCCGATTTGGAGCATCAGCTTTTGAGTGCGGGGCGTCGCCGGAGCCGACATCGGTTTGCGCTCGACCGCTAGCGCGGCTGTTGTGCGAATAATTAGGGTAGGTGAGTCCTTTTTAATTTGACGGCGCGCAAAGCTCGACTAATGTTTGGAGGCGGAGGGCGAAGTGGCATCGGAGCCGGCACTGCACTTGCCAGCGAAAGCGAAGCTCACCTGGCGCATTTCTCGGTTGCGTCTGGACGCGAGCGGCAGATCGTGGCTCGCGACCGGCTTGAAGGGCGGACGCGTCGCCGTGATCGAGTTGCCCGAGCTTTCGAGCCCGCAGCATGAAGAGGCGTGGCTCGCAAAAATCGAAGCGAGCTTCGAAGCGACGAAATTCGATCCGCTCCAAGCAGACTACGGAGACAATCGAGGATGAGCCGGAATTCGTTCGCGATCTTCGCGCTGGATCTGGACATTAGTTCAGTATATTGTCGGGCGTATGTTCTCCGAGGCGCCGCTCGTTATTTTCGAGCCGAAGCCGCGCGGGTGGGCCAAGCGGCGCGCGAGCGCTGGGCCTGACGTGCGAGCCGAAAACCGTCATGGCAAGCCGCCTCGCGCGCGCGGCAGCTCGAAAAAGCGGGCGGCGCGTGTTCCGGAAAACGGCGTTCGAGCGTCGCGGCCGGAAGGTTGGCAGCGTCGCTTGCGCGAGCAGGCGCACAACTTGGCGCGCGCGCTCGAAATGCTGGAACAAGCCATGGCGATGACGAGCGAGCCGAAGTCGCACTCGCTCGCGCGCGCCGAATGCTTGCGCGGCGCGGGCCTGCTCACGCTGGTCGCCGCCGCGGAGTTGCTCGTCGTGGCCGGCTGGTACGAAGCCGATCAAGCGGTAAGCGCCGGAGTGCTGGAACGCTAGAGCCACGCCGCGCGAGAAGTCGCAGCGCGACGCCGAAGGCTGTGACGGAACGCGCGCGCCGCGTGACCATCAAAAATAAAATCAAAAAACGAGGTCGAGCGCCGTGTTGCGCGGAGCGCGTGGAAGCTACGATGCGAGCGCGCTCGCGCTTCACCCGCCGCGCGGCACGAGCGTGCCGCTCGCGCGGTAGACTTCGCTCGGTACATCGAGGTCGGGATCGAAGTGGCACTTGAGGGTTCGGTATTGAATCGCGCTCGGTTCGCTCGCTTCGCCAGCGACGCGGAAGAGCCAAGTGTGATCGAGATCGTCGAGCAAGATGAGCACGCGCTCGTGGCGCGCTGTTGCGCCGTCGAGCGGGATTTCTTCGGCGTCGAGCGCGCGGGCGCAGGCATTTTCAGGAGTGCCGTAGAGCACGATGCCGGAGCTCAAGAAGAGTCGCGGCGCGTCCGAGTTGTCGCTCACGACGATGGGGTGGCGCGTGCCGGGCAGGTAGGCCGCGTCGATTCGCGGCGTGCTCGTGAGCTCGGTTGCGCTGCACGGGCGCGGTCGATCGGCGAGGTTCGCTTGTGTCGGCACCGCGACCGGCGCGCCCATCACGCTCCCGTTTGCGCGGAACGGGAAGAATTGCGCGGTCGCGCGCGCGCCGAGCGCGCTCTGCGTTTGCACGTACATGCCCGAGTCGTTCCCGAGGTAAGCGATGTGTTCGCTTTGGATTTGGCCGAATGCGCTCGGTTCAGGCAGCGCGATCGTTTCTGCGTCGAATGCGAAGGCCGCGCCGTCGCGACGCGCGCGCGCGACGGCCGTGCCGCGTTCGAACAACATCAGCGCGATGTGCGCGCCTTCGGTGTGCGCCATTTCGCCGCGCGCGCCCGAGCGGTTCGGCAGTGGCCAATTCACGGGCGCGATGCGCGTGCTCGAATGGCCGTCGAAATACCAGGTTTCCTGCAAGTCGCCCGCGTTGTGGTGCAGCCTCAGGTACACGCCGCCTTCGCCGATGCTCAGCAAATCGGGCTGCGCGTGGTTCACGCGATCGCCGCTTTCGTAGTCGCCTACCGCGACCGCACCGCCGTCGGGCAAGCGCGCGTGACCGACTTGGCCGGCGAGCGCGTTGTCCCAGCCAATTTCGACGTTGCGCGCGTGATTGTCTTTGGCTGGATCTTCGGGCAAGCGATAGCGCAGCGCGGCGCCGCCTTCGACTTGATCGAGTACTTCGAAGGCGTAACCGTTTGGATGATCGAGCGGCGAGAGCAGGCTCACGGTCTCGAGATGCGGGCGCGGCCCGCCGATGCCGTGCACGGTGCTGGCAGCGGCGCGCGCGGCGTCGAACGAAACCGAAACGAAGGCGGCTTTGCCGAAGGCGGCGTCGTGTGAGCTCGGAAATTCGCGCACGCCGGGCAGTGCTTGCCAGCGTGTGTCGTCGAGCGTGCACGCGATCGGCATGCGCAGTCTGCGTTCGCTGAGCCGGCTCGGCTCGAACGCGGGTGGTGGCAACGAGTCGACGTCTTCGTCGCCCTGACCGGCCCAACCGATGCGCGAGACTTCGCTGCCAATCACGCAACC
>DASYCL010000687.1:0-1508 GCA_036500245.1 Polyangiaceae bacterium
CAGCGCGCTGCGATGCGCCGTTTTCTTCAGGGGGTTTGCGGGGACTGCTAACGACAGGTTCTGTGGTGTTCATGTTTTTCCAATGCACCGGCCAGCCGGTATCGGTCGGGTATGACGGGGCTGAAGCCGTCCACCGCCCTCTGTGAGTCGCGGTTCTTCGCGCAGGTCTCGGTTCGAGTCAAGCGCGGGCTCCCGCGGCGTCATCCTTTGGCCTTTTTCCCTTTATGCTTCCGCGGCTTGGATTCCCGGTCCGGGCCGGTTTCGCGATCCGAATCGGGCTTCGCTTGCCCACTTCGCCAATAGGGCATTCCGGCCTCCTCCGTCCAGCCCGCCGTTCCGTATTTGCCAGGTTCGCGGGATTCTCGCGTAACTCCGCCTCGATCCGAAGCGTCCTCGGCCTTCTTTCCGTCCTCGTCGGCGTCGGCTGAGTCGAGTTTTGGGCCCTGGGTGTCCACCAGGAGCTCGTCCGCGATGTACTCCGGGTGCTGGTCGTCCTGCACCTTCACGGAATCTTTCGTCATGTCGCCCGCGCCGACGCGAACGATTTGCGCAGTCGGCGGGTAAGTGTCGTCCCAGCGCTCACGCACTGCGTAATCACCCTCACGGATGATGCGATAGCGCCGCAATTTGAAGCCGGGCACGCCGCGCTGTCCGAGCACGCGCACGCCGTTCGGCAAGTCCTTGTCGGGCCGCTCCACCTCTTCGAACGGAATCGCGGCTTCGATGTGCCGGATCAACGTCACGGTGCGCGTTCGCTTCGGTCCCAAAATCTCCGCGCGCACGGTGCCGTTCTTCACCGTCTCGTGCAGCACCACGGGAAACGAAAATGAATTGCGAATCCTGAAGTTGATGGTCGGATAAACGACGGTCGCGTCCAGCCCCATCTTGATGTAGCCGCTTGGTCGCGTGTGCGGGTAGCGCTCGACGATGTCGAGTCCCGCAAAGAACGCCGCGCCGTGCAGCGTGCCCGAGATTTGGCAAGTGCCGCCGCCGATGCCGTCGACGAGTTCGCCCTCGGCGATCACCTTCGCCACTTTGTAGCCGTTGGCTTCGTCGCGCGGGCCGACAGTGTCGTTGAAATCGAAGGTTTCGCCCGGCAAAAGCACATGCCCGTCGAGCTTGGATGCGGCTAGGCGCAAGTTGTAGCTGCGCGCCAAAAACTTCGCCGAGCGATCGTAGTGCGTCTCGAAATAGCCGAGAATTTCGTCGAACTCGACCGCTCCTAGCTCGCCCGCGACGCGCCGCGGCTTGCGCTCCTCGAATACGACTTGCGCTTTGTTGTCGCCGCGCTCGAGCGCTTCTTCGATCGCGCCGAGCGTCGCGTCGATGTCGAGCAAGCGCCCGTTCTGCTCGGGCACCAATTTGCGCTCGTCCAAATCCAAACGCGCGTCGACGGGCAAACGATCGAGTTCGTCCTTGAGTGTGAGCAACGCTTTCTCGGCGCGCTCGCGATCGAGCGTGACGGGGACGGGCAGCGCGATCGCATCGGCGCGACGCGCCGCGTGATA